>CAZCEM010000141.1:0-6319 GCA_964497555.1 uncultured bacterium | reverse complement strand
TCCATCCCCTGCAGTCGGGCTGGAAGCCCGACCTACGCGTTCAGGGGCTATTTTCTGGGAAATGACAGAAAAGGGGCGTTTTTCTTCATGTTGCATTAAACATTTTACATTCTCCATTCTGCATTTTACATTTTGCATTTTACATTCTGCATTCCCTACCGCCCCTTCGGCCGCCAGCCTTTCGCTTCAACGATTTCCATAGCAATGAAACGCACGAACTCGTCCGGGTCTTTATGCGCCGACTGCCACACAGCCGCTTTCACTTCCTTTTTGCCGAAATTCGACAAAGCTCGAATCACGTTGGCTCGAACGTATTTATCCGGATCACACAACGCCTCTAACAAAGGCTCCACCACGCGCTCATCGCCTAAATTTCCCAGGGAAGCTGCTGCTGCGCAACGCGTTCGCACCGCCCGACTGTCCTTATAGACCTCGTCGGGATTGTCTTTGATGACGGATTTATCGCGCTGAAACTTCAAAGCCTTGATTAAACCTTTGACATTGGCCTTTTCGGTCAGCTCCTCCACGTCCGGCGCCAAATAGTGATGACGGACCCTAATGAAAATGATAATCAAAGCCAACGGGATCAGCACCCACCAGCCGCCGTATTCTTCCCAGAGCTTTGTCCACTGCGCCCACTTAATCCAGAACTGTGCAGTAAGCTTTTCCCACAGGTAATTGAGCATGAACCGGACGTTTTCCCAGGTAACGTCGTCACACGCGGCCCGCGGAACGCTGAGCCTGAGCCACTCGAAGAGTCGATTCAGGTCGGATAAAAGTTTTAAGGGCACGGAAATCAGCATGACTTTGCTAACGCTTGTTTTCCTGCTTTCAGCGTAAATCTGACGTTGGGTTGTCGAGGTGTGGTGAATCCGAGAGGTGAGCCGTTGACTCATCTCTCGGTTTTTATGTAATCGCAAATTGCCGATTTTACAATCCTCTCAGGAGGAAATTTGAATAACTCTCGGCAACTCGATGGTTATTCCCGAATTTTCAAGAGCTTAAAGCCAGTGAAGTGGGGATGCTTCTGCAGATAAGCGAGGAAATCCTCTTCCATCACCATTTTCTTCTCAGAGGAAGCGTGAATCAGCGTCACCGATTCCGTTGAATCCGGCGGCAGAATGACTCCTACATGCAGTGAGAACACCCAGTCCGGCTTATCGCCTATGAAGGAAACGATATGGGGGCCGTTCAGACCTTTCACCGCTGTGGCGGCTTGCGCAGACGGGATGCAGGTTGCCCGGTAATCAATCAGATCGGCGACCAGCGAATCGGTTTCATCCTTAAGATAAGGTCGAAAGAACTTCTGTTTGCCGACGGCGCGGGTTATCGTCCTGGCTGGAACCCCGGAAATCTTAGATGTAACGTCTTCAACCACCCAGTTGTTGGCGGGGATCCAGTCGGCAACGAAAAAATGATTCCGAGTCAGAAATCCGACCTTGCCCTCTGCGTAGCGAATGCGGTCCAGCGCGGGCAGGAATTCAGCGCCGCGCCCACCCGCGACGGCTTCCGCCAGGCACTGTTCAATCAGGGTCACGCAATCGACCCGGCTGAAGTCGAAGCGCGGATCCGCGTCGAAGACGCCAGTGTCCCCTTCACCCAGGCAGAATTCCACGTAGGGCGTACCGAGGTAGCTTCGAAGAGCTTGTTGAAAGCGTGCTGAGAGGGAGTCCGAACGTGTTTCTAATGTTTGAACTTGTTGAGCCTGCGCGTAGGAAGCGTAGATTTGCGCGCGGCATTCATGGCGTATCATGGGAAATATAACCCACATTATCACCAAGCTGATAATCACCTCCCAATCAAACCCACGACACCGGACGAACATCGGCTCTTCTCAATGATATATTTTCTCATAGCAGCTTGTTTTGACGGTCGATCCGAATTCGAGCTGAAGGTTTAAAGGTATAAGACATATCCACGTAGGGAATATCCGGCTTCCTCCCTTCCAGCAGCAGTTCCTGAATCGTCAATATCTGCACCCGCCGGTGAGTCCCAAAGATGCTTTGGAAATAGCCTGCTTCCAGCGCTCGGCTCTCCATATTCCGGGTTGGTGGCGTCAGAGTGATAAATAGACCAACTTTCGCCTTTCGCAGTTCCATAGCTCCGAGAAGATCGCGTATCATCGACTCAGTGATGTTCTTCCCACCCTTGACCGAAACCAGCGCTGGTTCGGGAGTCTTACCGTCAGGTTTGAAGTAGATAAATCCATCCACACCTTTGTCAGCGACTTTGCCGGCTGGATGGGCTTTCACCAGCGAACAAGCCCAATACTGGAATTCATAGGGATTTTCCGCCGCCAGCTTCGACGCGCCTTCCAAGTCTTTGGGAAGCCCGTGAATAAAGTACTTCGCCTCTGGGAAAGCGGTTCTGAGCCGGTATTCGATGAGATTAATCGCAAGATGAGTAACGTCGATGCCAATCCAACGGCGATTGAGGGCTTGAGCCGCCACCACCGCGGTTCCGCAGCCGCAGAAGGGATCCAGCACCACGTCGCCAGGTTCCGAGCTGGCCTGAATTATCCGCTCCAGCAAGGCTTGAGGCTTTTGGGTGTTGTAACCCAGCCGCTCTTTGGCCATAGCATTGACGGGGAAGATATCAGTCCAGATAGAACCTGCTGACCGACCGGAATAGTCTTCCAAATAACGCTTTAATCTCGGTTTATCTGGATGGGTAAAAACAAACCAGCCCTTTTGAAAGGCTTCATCAATTCGATCCTGCGACCAAATCCAGTGTTTGCCTTCGGGCGGCGTTATTGTCCTGTCGCCAAACCTGCGTTCCGGTCCTGGTCCCCCTTGCAAGAAACTGATTAATTGGTATCTACGCCCCGTTTCCAGCTCAACCTGATTGTAATATCTGTCAATGTATTCCTGAGAAGGTCCTTGGTGAGGCTTAAGGAATTTATATTCCAATCCTTTGGAATAAAAGAAGATCGTATCATGCAAACGGGAGAACACCTTGGTCTGGGCTTTCTCGGTTCGGATTTTCTGCCAGATGATTTCGTTGCGGAAATTCGACGTGCCAAATATCGCATCCATCAGCAGTTTCAGGTAATGGCTGGCGGTGGGATCGCAGTGTAAGTAAATCGAGCCGGTCGGTTTAAGCACCCGGTGCATCTCAATCAGCCGGATCGCCATCATGCACAGGTAGGCCATGATGTCGCTCTCATGGAGGAAGGTGCGCAGCGAGCGCAGCATTTCCGATGCGGTCAAGTGCCCCGACTCCAGCACCTGATGAAAGCCTTCCTCCGCTTGTTCCGACCATTTCCAGGTGTCCTCGAAGGCTTCCACCTGCGCGGTGGAGTCCTTCCCGGCAGGGGATTTGTACAACACATTGTAGGTGGCTTTGGAGTTAAACGGCGGATCAAGGTAAATCAGATCCACGCTCTCTGCCGATAGATGCTCCCGCAGCACCTTAAGGTTGTCGCCGTAAAAAAGCGCGTTATCTGTCATGTCTTTACGCTGAATTGACTCATTTTACATGCGCTGCTTCTTCGACTGCTGAAACTCAATCCCCCCAAACCTCAATATCCTTAATGTATGCCCCTTTGTAACTGGTCATGATGTCGGAGTTGAATTTAAAAGCCATCAGCAGAAAGTCATGGGGAGGGCGGCTGAAATAGTTCAGGGGTATGATGTACTTCCGCCAAATGTAATCGTCTCCCGACCACTCGGTTATCTCAGGAAGGTAGTACCAGTTCAGGTCGGCGCCGAAGACGCACAGGCGCACATAGTCTTGCGGCGATTCGGTCTGAAACCTCATCTGGAAGCGGATGTCCACGTCGCTGCGGCCGCGGATGTCCGCAGGATAGGCGGAACGCTGCACCATCCAGGCATCCATGTTGTCGGAGTAGGAATTTCCTGAATGCTCGCCTCGACCGTTGCACCAGATCGCCTGATAGGGCAGGTCGTCTTCGATGAAGGTGACCACTCCCCAGAAGTCGTAACCTGAGAAAGCATTGTCATCGTAACACTCCCAGACGCGGTCGAAGACGGCGTTGTCGGTGGGATAAAAGCTCCATAACAGCCGTCCGACGTCCATCCGAACGGAAACGGCGGCGTCGCCGGCATCGGTGAATACGTTTATCTCACCGTCGTATTGTCCCCGCTCAAGATCTGACCGATTGACACGCACCGTGATGGGATCCGATTCGCGCGTGGTGCAGCCGGAAGTCGGCAGGAAGGTTATCCAGTCGTCAAGGGTGATGAGCCGCCAATTCAATGTGCCGCCGCCGATGTTGACAATGGTGAACTCGGCTTCGGTAACAGTCGAACCAAAGTCGAGATGCAACGGTTCGATTGACAGCCGGGGGGACCTGACCGACATCCTAATGGTCACCGGGATACCGAGGCAGTTTTGGTCTTGGACTGTTACTGTACCGGTGTAGATGCCCTCCGATAGACCGGAGCGGTGCACCCGGACTGTTACGCTGTAGGTTTCGCTGGTGGCGCTGCCGGAACCGGGCAGGGTCTCAATCCAGTTGCGGTCGCAGGAAATGGTCCACTCTAGCGTGTCCAAGCCGGCGTTGGATATAATGATGGTCCTCACGCTGTCCTGGGCGTTAAAGTCCAAAGACCTCGGCGAGACGGATAGGATCGGTCGGTCACCACCCGTGGAGTTTGGGGTGACATTGTCTTCAAAAGTGCAGCCGGTCAGAGCAGTCAACCAAACAAGGATGAGAAACAGCGCGGTCGGACGGTGAACGGACAGCAGGTCCTTCTTATGATTTTCACCGGAGGATAACATATTAAAAGCCCTTAGCTCGCAAGGCTTCCTGGACTGAGTGACGGGCGTAGTCGTCGGGATCGTTGCGTGCGACGTCCAGCAGCGGTTCGACGGCGCGCATATCGCCGATCTCAATTAAAGCCCTAACGGCGTTGATTCGAACGTCGCGGTTCCAATCCTGCAGAGCGTCAATCAGTCCGTCCACAGCTTCTTTGCAGTGGATTTTTCCCAGCGTGAATGCGGCTTCAGCGCGAATGGAGGCTGCGACGTTGTTTTCGTATTGCTCATGCTGCGGACGGCTGGTGTATGTCAAGAGGTTCCGCTTATAGACCAGCGCCTGCAGCAGTCCCTGGATGTCTCCCTTCGCGGCGAGACGACGAACATTGGGCGCCTGGGAATGCCGCAGCAACAAGATCAATATAACAATGACCACCAGCAATATGACAAGAAGCCAGCCTAAGCCCGCCACCGTCTTCATCATTTGACAAAATCGCTCAAAGTGCTCCTTGATAGAGAGTCCCAGCAGCTTAAGGAAGCTCCGGGAGGCGTGTTGAGTTCGTTCAGGATCGGCGCAGCCATCGACGGTCAACAGCAGCAGCGTCAGGCAGCCGATCCTCGCCAACGATGACCATCGAAGGTTTTCAATTGCCGCGTTTAATGTCAACGGTCCACCTTTTCAGCAACTTTCCAGTTCCCCACTTCCCAACTTTCAAACTTTCAAAGCTTTACGCGGGCAGAGACGCCCGCGCTACTGACTTTCTCCCTTTCTCCCTTTCTCCCTTTCTTCCTATTATTACATCCCCACACTCAAACCTCCATCGACCGAAATCACCTGCCCGGTTATATAATCGGCAGCTTCGCTGCACAGGAACAGTTGGACTCGCGCCACGTCAGCCGGTGTGCCGAACCGACCCAAAGGGATGCGCTCGAGGAACTTGGCCCGTCGGTCCTCCGGCACCTTCTCCAGCATGGGCGTCATTATCGCTCCCGGCGCCACGCAGTTGACGTTGATGCCCGAACTCGCCAGCTCCAGCGCCAAGGTCCGCGTCAGCGCTTCTACGCCGCCTTTGGAAGCCGAGTAGTTAGCTTGACCGGCGTTGCCGTGGGCGGCGATGGAGGAGGTGTTGACGATGCGTCCCCAGCGCAGTTTCCGCATGGGGCGGATAACGGCTTGGCAGGGCAGCCAGGTGCCCTTGAGGTTGACTTTCAGAACAATATCCCATTGGTCTTCCGTCATCCTCATCGCCAAGGAGTCGCGGGTGATGCCGGCGTTGTTGACCAGAATGTCCAGCCGGTCGTACTTCTTAAGGATTTGCCCTACTAAGGTCTCAACCTGCTCTTTATGTCCAACGTCGAGGACGGCGGCCGCGGCTTTGCCTCCGGCAGCTTTAATTTCCTCGGCGACCTTCTCGGCGGCATCGACCGCCACGTCGGCGCACACCACAGCCGCCCCAGCCGCCGCGAACACACGGGCCGTCTCGGCGCCAATCCCCCCGCCAGCGCCGGTGATGAGAGCGACTCTATCATGCAGCATTTATTAACTCCTTGCAGCGTTCAGCGCGACAGACAAGCTTGACCTCTCAAAATGCAGAATGCA
>CAZCEM010000140.1:0-6321 GCA_964497555.1 uncultured bacterium | reverse complement strand
GGCACACCCAGACCTTTTAACCTGCCGCGCACAGCGTCTAAATGAGATAGTCCTCGATCCATCCGGTAATTGACAATTAAGGCGGACCGGAAACCCGCCGGCCATGGTTCAACCGCAGCAAATCCTTCACCGCAAGCCCAATTAAACATTTGACCAAAAAATCTTTGTTCCTCGCGGCCCAGGCTGTCGTTGAGGCCCAAGCCCTCCAGATTGACGCCCAGCCATGCCAGCCGTCCGCCTCCTTCGAGAATGGAGCGGAAGACATAGGCAATATCCGGAGGCTTTCTCCTGGCAAGGGCGGGATCGAATGCCGGAGCGCTCCAGTACCCGCCAATGTAAGCGAGGGTGGAATCGGGCGTGAGAATCAGGGGAGTCTGACGAGGGGTGAGGGGCAGCTGACAGCCGGGCGCCAAGGCGAAACTCCCCGGAGCACCCCAGCGCACCTCCAACGCAACCGGTTGATTGGGTTTAAGCCCGGAAGTCTCAGGCGTTCCCCCCAGAAATCGTTCCAAAAAGGAAGATCCCATCCAATTGCCGTACGGATCCCGGCTGGCAAAGGAGCCGGTGACAATGACGCCGCCTCCGTCCCCAAGATAGGAGGATAGATTTTCTTGAAAACGTTTGTTGAGGCAGATTGCCTGCGGCAGGATAACACAATCGAAGTCTTTCAGGTGGGAGAATTTGTAGGCATCGTCATCGCGGGCGGTTTGATATGCTTTCTGGGAGGAATCGAGCAGTGTCTGCCAAGTCTTTATCCACTCCGCGCTGATGCTTTCAGGGTCAGTGGCTTTGAGATAATTGGCGGTGGCGACCGGTTGTATCAGAAGAACTTTCAAATTGTCGGACAACGCGGAAAGCGGCGTCAAGCAGCCCGCCAGAATCAGCAGCGTCAGCCCGACCCCCGGCTTATCTCCATAACGAGCGGTCATTTTTCAAGTTGCTGTCATAGGGTTCCTCTCCCTCCTTCTTGGGTATCTGAAATCGACGCATCTTGGGAGATTTGCCGTTGGAAGCGGCAGGTCCGGAGGATTTTGCCTTATCATCCCGGGAAATAGCGCTGCGCATGGAATGGAGGAAAGCTGCCTGAGCAGCCGTCAGCTCCTCTTGTTCGGTTTCCTCTTCCTCGTAAGCGGACTCGGCATCATCCTCAAAATACTCCCCCGAATACTCCTCCTCGGATCGCTCGGCTGTCGGTCCGCCCTGAGACGGTGGTCTCTTCGGCGCAGCCTGGGCGTTGTTCAGCGGCGCTTGAGCCGCCGGCGGCATAATCGGCGCCAGCGGGGACGCTGCCGGCACGAAAGCCTTAACGCTCCCCGGCATAATCGGCGCGTTGCCTGACATCTCCTCAGGGTTCATGGGCGCGGTGGCAGCGCTGCCCCCGCCGCGCCGCTTGTCTTTAACGCGAAAGACAACATAAGCGGCAATCGCCACTATCAGCGTGATGATGGTGGCAACCAGTATCACCGTGGAAAGTATCGGAATTACTTCCATTTTTCTCGGTTTCTAAAACGGGATGATGTGGATCCGGGTGAGTTGGAGAAATCCCCAACTATGTATAATAGATATAAATTACGGGATTTCAAAACATAAAGAAGAGGAATCACAATCGGCCCGTTCTTTTTATCTTGCCCCATCCCATTTTAACGTTCAGCATCTCCTCAATCGTCGCCATCAGCTTAGCCACATCGACAACCTGCACGAAGAAAATCCGGTACAGGAAAGCGTAAGGCACCAGGTACAGCCTTTCCCTCTCAATAGCGACGGTGTGCATGGCGGCGATGGTGTCCAGTATGGTCAACTGGATCCACCATAAGACGATAAGCGGAGACATGCCGAACAACACACCAACAATGAGGAACGACATGTTCGCTAAGATGTTCATCAACGGCCACATTATGGCTTCGAATACCATCTGCCACATGGTGACCGTAATCTGCCAACCCCTCAGCGGATCCACCAGAAGACGCCGATGCTTTCGCAACGCCTGCAGAATGCCCCGCGTCCAGCGATAGCGCTGCTTCAGCAGCGGCAGCAGGGTTTCAGGGGCTTCAGTGTAGCTGATGGCCTCAGGCTCGTAATCGATACGGTAGCCCCTGGCAAGGAGTTTCAGGGTCAAGTCGCAATCTTCGGCAAAGGTGTCGTGGTCCCAACCGCCAACCTCCAATATAGCTTCCCGTCTGAACAAACCAATAGGTCCCGGAACAATGTTCACCACACGGAAAAATGCCTGCGCCCGGCGCACCAGATTCAAGCCTTCAATATATTCCAGCGCCTGCAGCTTGGTGATGGTGTTGATGCGGTTGACCACCTTCACGTTCCCCGCTAATGCCGTGAGGGTAGGATCCTTAAAGTGCCGCATTGCCATGTGCAGGGTGTATGGATGCAGACGGCTGTCGCCGTCTACGCAGATGAGGATGTCGCCGGTGGCTTCCCGCGCGCCATGGTTCAGCGCGGAGGACTTCCCGCCGTTCTCCTGGTCCAGCACCCGCACCTGCACGTGCCCATGAAAACCTTCCAGATTGCGCGCCAGCTCTAGGGTCCGGTCTTTGGATCCGTCGTTGATGACGATAATTACATAGTTGGGGTAATCAAGCTCCACCAGCGAGCGGATAGAGCGCTCGATGACCACCTCCTCGTTGTACGCAGGCACTAAAATCGAAGCCTTCAAAAAGGGCGGCTCAAGCTCGGTGGACATCGCTTTGTTTCGGCTGTGCTGGAAAAACGAGAAGAATATGAGGAACAGATACCGACCGACCACCAGCAGCAGAAACAACAGCAAGGCGATTATGGAGGTGTTGACCAGAATATTGGGGATGGAGACCTTGGTCTTTAACAGCATGAGCCAAACAGCAAGGGTCACGGATCCAAAAGCCGTCATTAGGATTACCACCACAAATCCATAACCCCAAGACCTTTTGACCTTGGCCGGCCTCTTGCCGGAGACGTCGTAGTCGTACTCATCCTCGAACTCAGGTTCCTCGGCGGGTTCCTCCTCGGCGGTTTCCTCGTCGGAGACGGCGGCTTCAGCTTGATAGATCGGCTTCTCTTCGAGAGGTGTGGGTTCTTCGCTGCTTTCGCTCGTCAGCTTCCATAATGATCCTTTGCCAAAAACCAGCGGCGATTTCCCCAATGGCCGCAGCTCATCAAGGTTGAGAATATCGTCCTTGGTGTTAGAGTCTCCATGCTCCAGCGTCTCCTCTTCACCCTCGATGATTTGCTCATAATCCTCTTCTTCTTCGACCGGCGGTAGGACCTCCTCGAACGATTCCTCCGGTTCCGGCGGCAGCGGCGGCGGCGGCGCCGTCTCAACTGCCTCAGTCCATTTCCACAGACCGCTGAAGCTCGGCTTGCGTTGGCCGCTTTTATATTCCTGGGGAGGTTTGAGGTTCATCCGTTCATCGGCTCCACGCTAAGGACAACGCCCATCGTTCGTAAGAATAACTGCCGTCGGTGCGGCTGGTGTAAATCGAAGAATAACCGCCGCCGGCGTTAATGGCATTGGACAACTTGTAACCTATTAAGGTGGAGAACTGACGCACCATGTCTCCGGAAGACCGAATGCGTCCGATGGCTCCCCAGAGGTCGTAATTCCACCGCGAATACTTGTTCTTCATATTAACCCAGCCCATTATCATAACATAGCTGGGTGGAGACCAGTATTCAGGCACCTCTCTTTTCGCGCTGACCACATCCAGACGAGCGCCGAAGCTGAAATGCTTGTTAAGCTGATAGCCGAGTCTGGAATAGGCGTCGGTGCGGGTGTTCTCATCACTGACCATAACATAGTTCAGCCGTCCCTCTAGAAAGAGGGGATTGGCGGTCTGATAGAGGCCGCTGAAGCCCACCTTGTCGGCGCGCAACTCCCGCAGCCAGGTGCTCAAGCCCCTGGTTGAAGCCACTTCTATAACCGCGTCCTGAGAACTGTAAAACACATGACCCGACAGCCCTTTAAGCCTTGGCGAGTCGGTGAACTCGTGTTCCAAATCTATATAATAGGCTTCGGTGTTCTTTGAAGCAAATATATTATAGCGATACTCGAAGTTTAATCTCGTTATAGGATCGAAGTGATACAACAGCCGCCCGTAAAGGAAGTTGCCTTCGTTGGCGGCAAGGTAGCCCAAGCTGTCTTTCTGGGAGAACTTTATCCAACCGCAGCCGACCCGGACTTGCAGCTTCAACGAATAGTTGGCGGCAGCGTTGGTGTGCGTCTCCCAGAGGCTGAAATTCTCGTTGTCTGAGGATTGAGTGTGTTGAAATTGAACGCCCCTAAAGAAGGTGCCGGTCATCTCCTTCAAAGCCTGCCGCGCCGTCTGATTACTGGGATCGATGGTCAGCACCGCGCTGTACTCGTCGAACGCGGTGTAGATGTCGCCGCTCCAGCGATAAACATTGGCGAGAGCCAGGTGGGTTTCAACTGATTCCGGTTTAATATGAAGCGCCAGAACGTACTGTTCCTTAGCGTGCTCGTAATCGCCCATCCAGGAATAAGCCTGCGCTGCTTTGAACCGATATTCGTACTTGTTGGGAAACTGGTCGGCAGCTTGGCTGTAGGCCTCAGCGGCTTCTTTCCATTGTTGAGCGGCGCTGTATATTTCCGCGAGTCTCAATTTCAGTTGAATATCGGTGGGTCGGTTCTGCATCACGGTTCGGTACTGCGAGACCGCTTCGGTTATCTGGTTGTTGGACGCCATCAGCATCGCCAGCTTGATGCGAAGGTCGTCGTCGGTGGGCTTCTCTTGCACCTCCAGCCGAGCTTTCTCGATCTGTTCGAGAAGGTATTGCTTCTTCCGCGCCTGAATGCGTTCCAAGAGCGCCAGCATCCGCGAGTCTTCGGGGTATTTTTGGAGTATGATCCGCGCTTGGTCCTCCGACTCGAAGATCCGGTCACTGTCGTAATACAGCCCCGCCAGCCGTCGATGGAGAACGTCGGAATCCTCCGGATTGCTCTGCAGTTGACGCTCGAGGCTTCGAATCAAGGGTCCCGTATCCCTTGACAGCAGATCCAGCCCCTCCAAAGCGACTTTATTGCCAGGCTGAGCCTTCAGCACCTCCTCATAGATCTCCCGCGCTTCGTCATACCTGCCTTGACGGCGAATAGCTTCCGCCAAACCCAGTTTAGCGCGGAGGTTGTCTTCGGGAAAGTCCGTCAAGTCCCGGCGAAAAATGGACTCGGCTTCCTCGATGTTTTGATTGGACGTCATCAGCGCTTCAGCGAGTCCCAGATTGGCTTCCCGCCGGTAAGCCGCAATAAAGGCGATGGCGCGGAATTCCGTAATGGCTTTAGTAGCTTGCCCCGACCAACTGAACACATAAGCTCGCTGCAGCCGGATCTGGTATTCGTTGGGATTGCGGTTAAGATAGGCCGAGAATGCGTCGATTGCCTCCGGATACTGCTCTTGAGAGGTATAATACTCTCCCATAGCCCGCAGAGCCGCGCTGTCATTGGGATTGACCGTCAAGCGCCGTCGGTATTCCTCGAGCTGCTTCTCTTGATAGGCTTTTATCAGATTTTGAATCTCCAGCGCCAGCTCCTGGGCTTGCTCGTCATCCGGCGCGGCATCGAGACGTTTTTGGACAAATCCCTGCGCCTCAAAGATTCGGTTGGACTCAAGATAATATCGCGCCTTCTCCAGCAGAGCCGGTCCGGTGGGATTCTTCTCCAGCTTTCGATTCAACTGGCGTTCTCTAAAACCGGGAGCGGTGGTGATGCTGCGGATCTGAGTCTTGGCTTTTTCGCTGTTGGGATTGGAGCGCAGGGCGTTTTGGTAGGCGTCGAGTGCGCGTTCCTCCTCGTTCTGCCACAGCAGCACGTCTCCCAAGAGCAGCCAGGCCTCGGTGTTATTGGAATTCCTGTTAAGCAGGATGTTAAGATGCGAAGCGCAGGAATTGTACTGCTTTCGCCAGGAGTACTGCTTCGCCAACTCCATGCGGATATTGTCGTCATTGGGACGAGCCGACAGATAGCGGTTGTACATTGCCACGCCTTGTTCGTACTCGCTGCTGTTCACCAGATAACGGGCATATTCGAGATATAAATCAGGCGGAGGATTAGGCTCAGCCAGTTTCTCCTTCAGTTCGTCCACCCGGCTGCGGCGCAGCTTGTCGCGGCGCTCTTTGACCAACTGCATGAATTCAATAACGCGGGGATCGTTGGGTTTTTGGGCTTGAAGCACTTCGATATGCGGGATGCTGTCGTCAATTCGTTTGAGGTCGAGCAGAATCCTTACGAACTCAATGCGCGCCTCGGTGTCGTTGGGAGACTTGAGGACATACTTTTCGTATTCATTGGCGGACTCCATCAGCACTCCGTGGGTTCTAAGC
>CAZCEM010000139.1:0-6336 GCA_964497555.1 uncultured bacterium | reverse complement strand
TTCGGAATGACAGCGTAGAGGTTCGGAATGACAGCGGAGGGGCCGTTTTGAGCAGAGAGTTTAATCTAAAGAAGAGTTTTTCAGCAGATCCGAATTAGGGATTGAGTAAGACGCTTATTTTGTCTCCAATTCATAATTCGGAATTTCACCGGAGGGTGATTTTGCATTCGTTGCGACATATCGCGGTCGAAGGACCCATTGGGGTGGGAAAGACCTCGCTGGCGCTTCTGTTGGCGGATCTGGTGGGCGCGGAACTGGTTCTGGAGGAGCCGGAACAGAATCCCTTTCTGCCGGATTTCTATGCCGATCCAGAGCGCTGGGCTCTGCAGACGCAGTTGTCGTTCCTCATCTCTCGCCACCAGCAACAGGTGAAGCTGCGCCAGATGAACCTGTTCCAGAACCGCATTATCACCGATTACATCTTCGAGAAGGACGCCATCTTCGCCCGGCTGACGTTGAAAGGGCGGGAGTTGGAACTCTACCGCCGCATCAGCGAACTGCTGACGCCGGAGATAGCCGTGCCGGATCTGGTGGTCTATCTGCAATCGACGCCGCAGCACCTGCTGGCGAACATCCGCATCCGAGACGTCGATTACGAGCGGGATTTAGAACTGGACTACTTGATCGACCTTTGCTCGACCTACAACCGGTTCTTCACGCATTGGAATCGGTGCCCGCTGTTGATAGTCAAAACCACGCAGATTGATTTCATCTCCAACGCGGAGCACCAGAAGCGGCTGATCGACCGCATCCTGGCTGCGCCGGCTAACAGCCGCAGCGTCTTTCCGGAGGCTGAGCTTGATTAAGTTTATCACCCTTGTCGCCTTCTTCTATGTGCTTGCGCGCTTAGCGGGCTCGATCATAGGTCTGATATTCAAACCACTATCGAGACATCCCGAGTCGGCAATAAGAAAAGAAGATGAAAGACCTTGGGATCCGAAGGATGTGAGCGAGGCTGATTTCGAGGAGATCAAAGATTAGTTGCAAAAACAAAGCATGATACATCCATGAAAAGAATCGTCTCTACCGAAAAAGCTCCCGCTGCGCTGGGCGCATACAGCCAAGGCACGGTGTTTAACGGGGCAGTCCAAGGCGCGCGGCTGGTGTTCACCGCCGGGCAACTGGGAATGGATCCCGCCACCGGCAAATTAGCGGGCGGCGGCATAGCCGCTCAGACCCGACAGGCTCTCGAAAACCTTAAAGCCGTCCTGGTCGCAGGGGGTGCCAGCCTCGACGGCGTGTTGAAAGTAACCGTATTTTTAGCCGACATCAAAGACTTCGCCGCCATGAACGAGGTCTATAGCCAGTTCTTCGTTAAGAATCCCCCCGCACGGTCGGCGTTTCAGGTTGCAGCGCTGCCCAAGGGTGCATTGGTCGAGATAGAGTGCATCGCCGCAGCATCCTAAGCCTGACGGTGCTGACGGCGTTATACCTGACGGCTGCCGCCTCGGCGCAAGAGCCATCGGCTGGTGATTCAACAGCCGTTCCGGACAGCGTGTTCTGGAAGCCTTCGCCCACCGGCGCAGCGTTTCGGTCGGCGCTGCTGCCGGGCTGGGGGCAGACCTACGTCGATAGCCCCATCAAAGCCGCCATCTACGGCGGAATAGAATTCGGGCTGGTCATCGCGGTCTATCGGCAGCATCGTCGGTACGAGCAGTTCCAGCATCTGGGGCAGGAGCGCCAAGCCGAGGTCTATCGCGACAACCGCAACCGGATGAGCTGGTATCTGACCGCAGCGGTGATACTCTCGATGATGGACGCCTTCGTCGATGCGCATTTGTATGACTTCGATGTGTCGGAGGATTTCGCCGCCACTCCTGCTCCGCAGCCGAGCGCAACGATTGACGGGTTGCGAGTTAATTTTTGCTGGAGGTTCGAGTGATAAGTCGAGACGAGGCGTTGGCGCTTCTAAAGGAATATATTGAAAAGGACAACCTGTTTAGGCACCTGCTGGCGACCGAGGCGGTCCTGCGGTCTTTGGCGCGCCGGTTTGGGGCGGATGAGGAACTATGGGGGCTCACCGGGCTGCTGCACGACATCGACCTGGACCTGCTGGGCGAAAATCTGGAGCGGCACGGGCTAAGGGGGGCGGAAATGCTGGCAGGCAAGCTGCCGGAGGAGTCGCTGCAGGCGATCAGAGTACATCCGGGCTTGCTGGAGCGGAAGACGGATTTAGATTGGGCGTTGTATTTCGCGGATCCGGTTACGGGGCTGATCACGGCGGGGGCCTATATGCGACCATCGCGGAGCTTGGTCGATATGGACTTAGGCTCCCTGAAGCGCAAGTTCAAGGATAAGCGTTTCGCGGCGGGGGCGGACCGGGAGCAGATTCGGGCTTGCGAGCATCTGGGGCTGGAACTGGACGACTTCCTGCAACTGGCGTTGGACGCGATGCGGGAGGTGCATGAGGAGCTGGGGATTTAAAAGGTAGAAAGGTAGAAAGGTAGAAAGTTCTTAGGTCGCGTTGGTCGGGACTTGGAGCTTGACCGGGGGGATGTCGAGCTTGCGCGACAGGTTTCTACTGAAAATTGGTTTGTGGTGTAGGATGTCCTCATTTTGAACCTTTCGATAGGCGATGTCGTAGAGTAAGAACGACTTGTGGCAAACATGTTCGTAGATTCTCCCGTTTTTTCAACAGATTCCCTTTTTGGACAACTTTTTAGACAAACCCCGCCCCAACTGCGCTGTGCTGGGGCTGTATGGGATCCCCGAAGCGGCCAAGCTGGCATACTTAGGGCTGTACGCCTTGCAGCATCGGGGGCAGGAAGCGGCGGGCATCGTGTCCTCCGACGGGCAGTCGCTCTACCGCCACGCGGGACGGGGGCTGGTGGCCGATCTATTCAAGTACCGTCAGACCTTTGACGATCTGCCCGGCACCGCCGCCATCGGTCATAACCGTTACTCGACCACTGGCGCCTCCACCGACGACAACGTCCAGCCTTTGCTGGTTCAAGATCGCACCGGCCCGGTAGCCATGGCGCACAACGGCAATCTGACCAACTACCGCGGTCTGCGCCGCTTCCTCGAAGAGGAAGGCTCAATCTTCAGCACCTCCAGCGACAGCGAACTATTCCTGCACCTGGCGGCCCGTTCGCACGGCGACCTCATCCGCGAGCGGCTGGTGAACGCCATCCGCATGGTTCGCGGCGCCTACTCGCTGACGCTGCTGACCCGCAACGAACTCATCGCAGTGCGAGATCCGCTGGGCTTCCGACCGCTGTGTCTCGGGCAGAAGGACGGTGGCTGGATTGTGGCGTCGGAATCCTGCGCCTTCGACCTGTTAGGCGCGAAGTACGTGCGCGACGTCGAGCCGGGAGAGGTGTTGATTATTGACTCCAAAGGACTGGACAGCACCCGCTTCGCCAACGGACGACCCCGCGCCTACTGCATCTTCGAGTACATCTACTTTTCCCGCCCCGACAGCCGCATCTTCGGCGACAACGTCGATAAAACTCGGCGGCGGCTGGGGCATCATCTGGCTCAAGGGCATCCCGTCCCCGGCGCGGACATCGTAATCTCAGTGCCGGACTCGTCCAACACCGCCTCGCTGGGTTTTGCGAACGAAGCGAAGGTGCCCTTCGAATTAGGGCTGATACGCAATCATTATGTCGGCCGAACCTTCATCGAGCCGGAGCAGAGGATGCGCGACTTCGGCGTCAAACTGAAGTTCAACGTGGTTGGGGGAGCTGTGAGGGACAAGAAGGTAGTGCTGGTCGATGACAGCATCGTCCGCAGCACCACTATCGGCAAGCTGGTGCGGCTGATTCGGAACGCCGGCGCCAAGGAAGTCCACGTCCGAATCAGTTCGCCGCCCATCATCCAGCCCTGCTTCTACGGCATGGACTTCCCCACCACCGACGAGCTGGCAGCCGCCAATATGACCGTCGAGCAGATACGTGAGAAGATAGGCGCTGATTCGCTGGAATACCTAACCCACGAAGAACTACTGGAAGCCGCGCCCCACGACCAGGGACAGGGCTATTGCACCGCCTGCTTCACCGGCAACTATCCCGTGCCGGTCAGCGAAGGAGATGCGAATGCCTGCTGTTGAACCGCCACAAGCAGGAGTGCTTCAAGGAGGCTGGTTCGTTCGCCAGTTGGATTCGCTGTTCGTACTGCGGCCGACGCTGATCTTCCCGCTGTGGACCATGATTCTGGCAGGATGTAATCTGGCAAAAGGACGCCAGCCGCTTGGCTGGCAGCCGTGGACATTGTTCGCGATCGGTCTGACGGGTATGTTTGGGCTGGTGTATCTGCTGAACCAGATGCGCGACCAGAAGACCGACGCCATCAATCAGAAGCTGTTTCTAGTGTCGGAAGGCGCCATCAACCGTCGGCATCAGCATATCGAAACGGCGGTTCTGGTCTTGCTTGCAGTGGTATCCTTCACGTTTTCAGGCAAGGGTCTGCTGGCGTTGTGGGTGGTTGGCTTGTTTTTGTTAATCGGCGTCTTATATAATTTTACGCCTCTGGCTTTGAAGCAGCGCCCTTGGGGCGGCTTGATAACCTATGCCGTCAGCGGCTGGATGTTCGTGCGATTGGGGGAGATGATTTACCACGCCAGTGTGCCATTTGTCAAGGAACTGCCTTATGTCGTAGCATTTGTGGCTTCCTGCCTGCTGACCAATCTCCCCGACATTGAAGGCGACCGAGCGGCGGGCAAGCGCACTTTTACGGTGGCTTACGGCATTCGGGCGTCACTGGTCTGCGGCGCGGTCGGATTTGGGCTGGCGTTGATTGGTGGATTAGTTAATGGGGATCTATTGATATTGATACCGTCGCTGCTGACTTTCCCGTTCATGGTGGCAGCCGCCGCGCGAAGCAGCATTGAATTATCGGTGGCAGCGAACAAGTGGGCAATTTTTTTGCTTTCGATAGCGGTGGGCGTGGCTTTCCCAGCCTATATTATCGCTATCGCCGTCTATTATCCGGTGGCGCGCTGGTATTATAAACAGCGCATGGGTTTGGCTTATCCAACGTTTAAAGGTAAATGACAACGATAAAAGCTCGGACGGACATCACCGCCAATCCTCCGATTCTTTTTAACGGCGGGAGATGCGACCTGTGCGGCTGCTGTGTGGGCGTCTGCCCCCCTAACTGCATCACCATGTATGAAACCTGCATCGAAGTGGACGGCGTCGTCTGCATCCGCTGCGGATTCTGCCTCCCGGCCTGCCCGGTGGGTGCGATAGACTGGAACGAGAACGGGCGCGTTCCTGCCAGTATTCGGGAGTACGTCCATGCCCGCTGAACGCTTCGACGTGGTGGTGGTCGGCGCCGGTCCGGCGGGTTCCACCGCCGCCAAGACCGCTGCGAGGAAGGGCGCGAAAGTCCTGCTGCTGGAGCGCGACCGCAGCATCGGCGTGCCGGTGCGTTGCGCGGAGGGCTTTTCACAGAAAACCCTCGCCAATTATATTCAAGACATCAATCCTCGCTGGATATCAGCGCATGTCGGCTCCGCCCGTCTGCACGCCCCCAACGGCGACTCGGTGTTGATAAGTCAGCCGGAGGAACTGGGCATCGTAGTCGATCGCTGCCTCTTTGACCGACATCTGGCGGAGATGGCCGCTGAAGCCGGGGCACTAGTTCAAACCCGCAGCGACGTGGATAGTGTGATTAAAGAAAATGGTCAGGTTGAAGGCCTATATTATACGTACCTAGGGCAGAGGCGGGAGGTCCGGTGTGGGGTGGTGATTGGGGCAGACGGCGTGGAGTCCCGGGTAGGCCGCTGGACGGGGCTGCCGACGCAGGTCGTTCCCTCCGACATGGAAAGCGCCTATCAGATGGTGCTGGCGGGAATAAATTACGAGTGGGAAAGCGCCCACTTCTTCTTCGGGAACGAGCTTGCCCCCGGCGGCTATGTCTGGATTTTTCCCAAGGGTCCCCACACCGCCAACGTGGGGATCGGCGTCAAGGTCAACCGCTGCTCGCCAGGCGGCGCCAAACGGAATCTGGACGAGTTTATTAAGAAGCTCTTCGGCCGTCCGTCAGTGGTGTCGGAATCGGCGGGAGCTGTGCCCTGCGCCAAACCGCTGAAGCAGCCTTTCAGCGACGGGTTGCTGTTGGCAGGCGACGCCGGGCATTTCTGCAATCCGCTCACCGGCGGCGGCATTTCTTCGGGCATCATGACGGGGCATCACGCGGGCGAAGTGGCAGCGGAAGCCACCGGATGCGGGCAGGTAAAGGCTGATTTTCTAGAGGTATTCCTTAAGAGAATCGAAAAGGACGTGCTGAATCCGCATCGGATTTTCTACCGGTTGTCAGCAGCAGTTTCCAAGCTCAGCGACGACACCCTGAACTACACAGCTTGCGAGTTGAGCGCCATCCCTATAGAAG
>CAZCEM010000138.1:0-6391 GCA_964497555.1 uncultured bacterium | reverse complement strand
CTCTTATTACACACAAATGGTAAATCACTACGTCCTCATCACCCTTTCCAGACTTCCGAAGTAGGCTTCACCCAGCCGGTTCACCGAAAGATCCAGCACATCACGCCAGACCAGCCTATCTCCGCCCACTTCGCCCAACCACAACACCGGTACGCCCAAGCTCTTCGCCAAGTCCTCCAGTTCCGACGCCTTGTCCAACGGCAGCGACACCACTACCCTCCCTGGGTACTCACCGAACAGAGGCCCAGCCAGTTTCCCTTCCAGCGGAAATCCCACCGTCGCGCCAATCCGATTGGGATCGTTCATCAGGCAGCATTCCGCCAGGCAAACCGCCAGCCCGCCGTCCGACACGTCATGCGCTGAACTTAGCTGCTGCTTCTCCGCCGCCGTCGTCAACAGCTTGATAATCCGACGAACAGCTTCATATTCCACCGGCTCGATAACACCCGCGACGACGTCGTGCAGCACCTTCAACCAGGCGCTTCCACCCAGACCAGCCCCGTCCGCTTCGCCCAGCAAATAGATAACATCGCCTTTCTGTCGAAATCCTCCGCTGAGGCAGCGGCTCACGTCGTCGATGATGCCCAGCATTCCTATAACCGGCGTCGGCGCCACCGGCACGCCTTTGGTCTCGTTGTGGAAGGAAACATTGCCGCCGGTCACCGGCGTTTTCAGCTCCCGGCAGGCTTCGCCCATGCCCGCTACCGCTTCCCGGAAGAAGTAATATACCTCCGGCTTGTAAGGATTGCCGAAGTTCAGACAGTTGGTGACCGCCACCGGCTGAGCGCCCACGCAAGCAACGTTCAGCGCCGCTTCAACCACCGTCCGCGCTCCGCCGACGCGCGGATTAAGCCGCACATGCCGCGAGCAGCAGTCCGTCTTTACCGCCAGCCCCCGCGAAGTGCCTTCCACCCGAATCACCGCCGCGTCGCCGCGTCCCGGTTCAACCGCGGTATTGGTGCGCACTGACTGGTCATACTGGGTAAAGACCCAGCGCTTGCCGGCGATCTCCGGATGCCGCAGCAGGCGCAGCAAATCCGACGCGGGATCGACTGGATCCGGCAGCGACGCCGGATCAAACGCTGCCTTTCGGTCAAGATACGCCGGACGACGGCTCTCCCGCTGATACTGCGGTGCTCCCCCGCCCAACACCAGATTCCAAGCGGGCACATCCGCTACCCATTGCCCCTTGTACTTCAACCGCAGCCGCCCGTCTTCGGTGACCGTACCTATCTGCACTGCTTCCAGATCCCAGCGCTGGAACACCTCCTGTATCCGAGCCTCATAGCCCTTCCGTCCCACTAACAGCATTCGCTCCTGCGACTCGGACAACATGATCTCCCATGGATCCATATACGTCTCCCGCAGCGGCACCTTGTCCAGATCGAGTTCCATGCCCACCCCGCCGGCGGCGGACATCTCGCTGGACGAGCAGGTCAATCCCGCCGCTCCCATGTCTTGAATTGCTATCAGCGCCTCGGTGCCGGTCAGCTCCAAGGTGGCTTCCAAGAGCAGTTTCTCGGCGAAGGGATCACCCACCTGCACCGCTGAACGCTTGGATTCGTTGTCCTCGCTTAGTTCATCGGATGCGAACGTCGCGCCGTGGGTGCCATCCCGGCCGGTGCGCGAACCTACGTAGAACACCGGATTGCCTACGCCTTGAGCCTTGGCGGTAGCGACTCGGTCGTGCGCCACCACCCCCACCGCCATGGCGTTCACCAGCGGATTGTCGGAATAAGCCGGGTCGAAGCAGACCTCCCCCGCGACGGTAGGCACACCGAAGCAGTTGCCGTAGTGGCCGATGCCGCGCACGACCCCGTCCAGCAGAAAGCGGTTGCGGGCGTCGTTCAGGGGGCCGAAGTGTAGAGAATTCAAGCTGGCCAGCGGTCGCGCGCCCATGGTGAACACGTCCCGCAGGATGCCGCCCACGCCGGTCGCCGCGCCCTGAAACGGCTCGACCGCTGAAGGATGATTGTGGCTCTCAATCTTGAACGCCGCCGCCCAGCCCAGTCCGATATCCACCAGCCCAGCATTCTCCTGACCGGCTTCCGCCAGCAGCCGACCGCCCGAACGCGGCAGCTTCTTGATTTCGAGGATGGAATTCTTGTAGGAGCAGTGTTCCGACCACATAACCGCGAAGACCGCCAGTTCGGTCACATTGGGCACGCGCCCCAGAATTTCCTGAATCCGCTCGAATTCTTCAGCGGTGAGGGTCTGCTCGAGCGCCTCCTGCAGCGTCCCGGGACGCAGCGGATCATGCTCTGGTGTTGGATTCATATCTCTGTGGTGTTTTGTTCGCTCTTTTTTTGGTTTTTATGAACATAATGGACGCGGTGGACTATAGAGGCTCAGCTCTTTAACTTCAAACAACCCCTGGACTAAAGCCCATAATCCAAAGCCTATTCCGCCTTCTCTCGCCGCTGGCGCGCTCGTGGCGTCGGCTGACAGGGCTTGAGGATGTCCAGCAGAATGCTGATGGTCTCTTTCATCTCGCCTCGCTTGATGATAATGTCAAGGAAGCCATGGTCCAGGACGAACTCGGAACTCTGGAAGCCCGGCGGCAGGTCCTGTCCAATAGTCTGCTTGATGACCCGCGGGCCGGCGAAGCCGATAAGCGCGCCCGGTTCGGCGATGTTGACATCGCCCAGCATGGCGAAGGAAGCGGTCGTACCGCCGGTGGTCGGGTTGGTCAGGATGGAGATATACGGCTGCCCGGCTTGCGAAAGGTTCACCAGCGCGGCGGAAACCTTGGCCATCTGCATCAGCGAGAACAGCCCTTCCTGCATCCGCATCCCGCCGGAGCAGGATATCACGATAAGAGGATTTTCATTGTCGATGGCGCGGTAGATGGCGCGGACGGTCTTCTCGCCCACCACCGCACCGACGCTGCCGCCCATGAAGTCGAAATCCATCGCGGCCAGTTCGACCGGGCGTCCGTTCATCCGACCGGTTACAGCGCGGATGGCGTCCTTAAGCCCCGATTTTTTCTGGTACTTCGCCACTCGTTCGGAGTACTTCATAGAATCTTTGAAATCCAGCGGATCGGTGGAACTCATGTCAGCGTCGTGCTCGACCCAGTCAGTGTTGTCCAGCAGCAACTCAAAGTAGTCCTGCGCGGTGATGTGAAAATGATAGCTGCACCGCGGGCAGACCGAGTGCAGCCGAGCCAGTTCTTTGTTGAACAGCGTATCGCCGCAGGAGGGGCATTTGGTCCAAACCCCATCAGGCACGGCGCGTTTTTCGTCAGCACTGATGGGCTTGTCGGCTCGCCGAAACCACGCGGCTACTTTTTCAGTTACCACTGTATTCCTTTGAAAATAGATACAGCCGTCCACGAGGTCGATGGATAAGGTGGACGATGTGGACGATGTGGACGGAGGCTGTTTTCATTAGTTTGTTGTGCCGTTGGCGGCATGGAGTTTCCCTTAATAATTACCTTTGGGTAACGCGCAAGTCGGGCTTCCAAGCCCGACCAATGCAGTACGACGGGCTCCAACCTGCAGCCTATTCCGCCAGCCAACACAGCAGCAGCGCATCCGCGCCATCCGGATAATATCGCGGCAGTACCTGTAGAGGTCGAAAGCCCTCGCGGTCATAGAGTGTCATGGCAGCCTGGTTGTCCTTCCGCACTTCCAGCAGCACCAGGCCGAATCCGCCCTTGACGGTTTCTTCCTTTATCAACTCCATCAGCCGGCGTCCCAGCCCCTCCCGCCGATGGCTCTAAGCCACCGCGATGTTCACCAGATGTAAATAATCGTCAAAGCACAGCCCTATCACGTAGCCGGCCAGTTGACCGCCCACGAACGCGCCTTTGAACAGCAAGCGATACTCGAATAACGTTTCGAAGGCTTCTCGTGGCCACGGATCAGGAAATGAACGTCCTTCCAACTCAATGACGGCGTCAAGGTCGTCGATGGTCAAATCACGGATGACGAAATTAACCGATGTGACCGACACGCTTTGATTAACAGTCGGTTCACGCATCTCCTGAACCGAAGTTAACTCTCCTCACCGCGTCAGCCACCGTCAGGGCTTTGCGAACCTCGCGGACGTCATGCACCCTCAGTACATCCGCACCGTATATCGCGGCGCAGGCTGCAGCGCTGATGGTCTCCGGCAGCCGGTCGGTGACAGGGCTGTCGGTCAGCAATCCTAAGAAGGACTTCCGCGACGGCCCCACCAACACCCCCGCTGCAAGATTGCGGAACTCGCCGCATCGACGCAGCAGCTCCAGATTGTGCTCCAGCGTCTTCCCAAAGCCGATGCCGGGATCGACGAGTATCGACTCCCGTCGCACACCCACCGCTATAAACCGCTCGACTGCTGCCTGCAGGAAGGCGCGCACCTCGCCCAGGAGGTCGTCATAAACGGGATTAACCTGCATCGTGCGGGGCTTGCCCTTCATGTGCATCAGCACCACGCCCGCGCCGGTCTGAGCGGCCGTCTTTGCCATGTCGGTATCGAATCCGCCCGCGGCGATGTCGTTGATGATGACTGCCCCCGCCTCGACCGCCCGTCGGGCTGCTTCCGCCTTGGAGGTATCAATGGAAATGGGCACCCGTAGCCGTCCCTGCAACGCTTGAATCACCGGAAGCACCCGCCGCAACTCCTCGGCAAGAGGCACCGGCAGACTGCCGGGGCGAGTCGATTCCCCGCCGATGTCAATGATGTCTGCTCCGTCTTCTTCAAGCTGCAAAGCCAACGCGACGGCTGAGTTTAAATCGAAGGCCTTCCCGCCATCGGAAAATGAATCCGGCGTGACGTTGATAATTCCCATGACCAGCGCTCGCTGCCCCAAGGGCAAACTCAAGGTCTGGGCGCGAAATTCCCGGGTCATAATCATTAATCAACCGGTGGTTATTTGTATTAATGGGGGCAGAATCTATTGGACATTAGTTGTTATTCCCGCGCAAGCGGGAATCCCGCCCCAAATCCTTCTGGATTCCAGCTTTCGCTGGAAGGATGCGTCTTCGACGCATTACATCCTTTGTAAAAAAGAAAATGCACCCCTTAATACTGAATCCTAAGGAAGACAAGCCTCCGCGCCTGTCCAATCGAGGCGCAGCGCCGTCTTCCAGACGGCTCAGCGACAAAACCAGCCGCCTGGAAGGCAGCGTTACAGAAGTACAACGGGGACACCCGTCCTTCCAACAGAGGAGTCATTAAAAAAATTCGTTAGAAGTTTTCCACATAACACATGCGCAATTCTCTTCCGAGCTGCTTTCCGCCGCGCGATTGGTCGTTCAGATTCACCAGCAGGTCGCGCAGAATCAAGTCTATCGCCAGCCGCTGCCCGAAGCTCCACCGCACCGCCGCGTTCAGGTAGCCGTGCCCCTCGCTGAAGGACTGCTCCTGCCCCTGGTCGTTGATGGCGGCGGAGTATTCAGCGATGACTGCCACCTGCTCGGTCAGATGATAATCTGACGCCAGCCAGAAGTCCAACCGTTGATCCTTTCCGGTCAGGGCGTTCTGGTTAACGCCGCTGTGGAAGCCTACATCGCCCAGGTTCATCACCTGAAAATACTTCCCCAGCGCGGCGTAAAAGCCCTTTGCCTTATACTGATAGCGATTCTTGTCTGCATCCCAGCCGCCGTAGCCCTGATTCACGAATCCGAATGCCAACGCGGGCAGAGCGGTGGATTCGTTCAGCAGCCGGAACTGCGCCGACACTCCTGGCGCGGGATTCCATTCCGGCTTGTTGTAGCCGATGACGTCGGTCCCGCCGTAGGACACGCCGATTTGGAATCGCTTAATCAGACCCACGGTGAATCCGGCCAGCACTCCTCCAGCAGGAAAGGCGCGCAGCTCGAACTCGTAGCTTCGGGCTTCAGGCCCCCCGGCGATGGGGCAGTCGAGCAGTTTCTGAAGAGACCGGGTGCTCAAATCTTGAGCGGCTGCGGCGATGGTCAGGCTCAGGATGAGCGTCAGAATAACGATGGCGCGCATGGTTGATCCCCAGTGGTGACGAACGGTTAAGGAACAAGTGCCAAATGCAAAGTACCGAGTACAAAGCACAAAGTGCTAAGGGTCAGGTGTCAACTTAAAGAACGAAGCAGGAGATTCAAATTTAAAAGTAAAAACGACAGTACCAATTTACATCAGTATGGATAAACATCTACATCTATTTCTAAACTTGATAATCAGGGTCTGCTGAAAAACTCTTCTTTAGATTATACTCTATGCTCAAAACTGCCCCTCCGCTGTCATTCCGAACCTCTCCGCTGTCATTTCCCAGAAAATAGCTCCCTCCAGCCGCGTAGGTCGGGCCTCCGAGCCCGACCACCAGTGTGCCGCAGGGCGTCCACAACCTACGGCTGAGGCGATTTTCATCCTTCGTGGTGGCTTCCCCACCACGGAATATGAAAATACCCCCCTTTGTATTTTTCCCCCT
>CAZCEM010000137.1:0-6392 GCA_964497555.1 uncultured bacterium | reverse complement strand
ATCCTTCGTGGTGGGGAAGCCACCATGACAATTCCCGCGAAAGCGGGAATCCAGAACAAGAGTTTTAAATGCTTGTTATTTCGGAAAGATAAGCTCTCATTTTGGATTCCTGCTTTCGCAGGAATGATGCGCCTGGGAACACATTCATAATTATCGGATAGACTCTTATAACGACGCCTTTTTTTACTCCTTTATCCGATACTTCCTTATCTTCTCCCTCAGCGTCTTCCGGTCGATCCTCAGTATCTTTGCGGCGCGGGATTTGTTGCCCTCAACGCTCGCCAGCACGTTCCTAATATACTCCGCCTCCACTTCTGTGAGTGACCTGTCGAGCCCCGTCTCCCGCAGCGCTGAATAGCGCATCAGCGGCGGCAGGTCGGGGACGTCTATCACCTCGCAGTCGGTCATCACCACCAGCCTCTGAATCACGTTTTCCAACTCCCGCACGTTGCCGGGCCAATAATAACTCCGCAGCACTTCCAGCGCCTGATCGGAAAAGGTCGGCGGTTTCTTCTCGTACTCCTTGGAGTATTTCTTGGCGAAGTAGGTGACGAGCATCAGCACGTCCTCGCTGCGTTCCCGCAGCGCTGGCACGGAGATGGAGATCACATTGAATCGAAAGAAAAGGTCTTTCCTGAACAGATTCTTATCGACCAGGGAAGCCAGGTCCTTGTTGGTGGCAGCCAGGATGCGCACGTCCACCGCCCGGGAGCGGGATGAGCCGACCATGCAGACCTCTTTATCTTGCAGCACCCACAGCAGTTTCACCTGCATCGCCTGAGATATCTCGCCGATCTCATCCAGGAAAATAGTGCCGCCTTCGGCGGTTTGGAAGAAGCCTGAGCGCGAACTGACAGCGCCGGTGAAGGCGCCCTTGACATGCCCGAACAACTCGCTTTCCAATAATCCTTCCGGTATTCCCCCGCAATTCACCGGCACGAAGGAGGCTGAAGCCCGTTTGCTGTTGTAGTGAATCGCCCGCGCGACCAGTTCCTTTCCGGAACCGCTTTCGCCGGAGATGAGCACCGTCGCCGGCGTCAAAGCGGCTTTGTAGATGTCTCGATAGACTTTCTTCATCGCGGGGGATTGTCCAATCAAGCCGCAGGTGTTTTCCAACCGCCAGCCCTCCTCGCCGTTGCCGGCTCGGTGGATGTGCAGCTTTTCGAGAACCTTGCGCACCGCCCGGAACAGTTCCTCGTCGGTGAAAGGCTTGGCGAGATACTCCTCGGCGCCGGTCTTTACCGCTTCCACCGCGCCTTCGATGGTGGCGTAGCCGGTGATCATCATGACCTCGGTGTCCTTAAAATTCTCCCGGACGTGGCGTATTAGGTCCAATCCGCTGATGCGGGGCATTTTGTTGTCGGTGATGACCAGATCGACAGCGGTGTTTCCCAGTGTGTCGATAGCTTCCGCCGGATTGGACGCGGTATAGACCAGAAAGCCTTTCGAGGTCAGGTTGCGGCGGATGATCTCCAAGGTGTCCACCGCGTCATCGACCACCAAGATGACATCGCGATTGGTTTCCCCTGTCATGACTCTTTCCCTGCTGATGGAATGGCAACGCCGTTCGACGGCAGGTAAATGGTGAATGTAGTGCCCTTGCCGACTTTGCTCTCGATTTTAATCTGGCCGTTGTGTTCCTTGACGATGCCGTGAACCACCGACAAACCCAGGCCGGTGCCCTGATCAACGTCTTTGGTTGTGAAAAAGGGCAGGAAGATTTTATCGCGGATTTTCTCATCAATTCCAACGCCGGTGTCCCGCACTTTCATGAAAACCATCCCGGGGTCAACGTTTTCAGAGGGACTCGGGACGCCTGAAATGAGCGACAATTCGCCTCCCCTGGGCATCGCGTGAATGGAATTTACTATCAGATTGACCAGCATCTGGCTGATCTGAGTCGGGTCAGCAATCACTGACGGCAGCCCGGGATCTTTGCGGATAATCAAGCTGATGCGCTGCTTATCGCAGCGCGAGTAAAAGAGCGAAGCCACCATGTCGAAATGCGCGTTGAGGTTGACTTCCTCCTTTTTAGCAGGCAACTGGCGCGCGAATATCAGCAGGTTGCGAACGATGTCGCGGGCGTGCAGGGAAGCTCTTTCGATTCGCTCCAAGTCAAGCCGCGTCAGAGAAGCGTCTTCCTCCTGCAAATGGTAGTTGGTTTCGATGAGCTTCTTCTTGACGAGTTGGGTGAAGCCGAGGATTGAGCCCAGTGGTTCGTTTATTTCATGCGCCACTCCCGCCGCCAGCTCGCCTATAGTCGCCAGCCGATCGGCGTGCCGCACCTGCTCCTGAAGCTGCTCCCGCTCGCCCTGCGACTCAGCTCGTTCCACAATGAGGCCAATCTGCCGCGCCACTTCAGTTATCAAATTCTCCTCTTCGGGGAGGAATGGCTGCGCCTCGACCTCCCGCCGGTCTTCCACATATTGAACTTCAACGCGCCCGCGCCGTTTGCCGGCTACCACGATATCGGCTGACTGGCTCTTAGTGCCCGGATGAAAATTGATGGTGCAGAAAGCGCGGTCGTCGAGTATTATCCGTCCGACCGCGATTTTCGGATGCTGCCAAGCGGGCGGGAGCAATTCGACTATCTCACGCAACTGCTCCTCTATGAGGCTCTCTCGATTGAGGGATGGGCGCTGGTTGTAGGCTTCAACAATCCGGGCGATGCTGTACAGGCAGGTTTGTTCCTTGACTCGCTCGCGCAGAGCCGACTGTGCCCGGCGGTCGGAAGCCGCCAGCCCGAAGGTTTGGGCAACTCCCTCGTAGAAGCGGATTTCAGCCGGTGAGAAAAAGTGTATCTTGGCGCTTTTCAATTGAATGACGCCGAAATTGGTTGGATTGATAGTGAAGGGAATTACCGCCAGCGAGCGGTAAGTCTCCAGTTGGTCGGTTTCGGATTCGACGCGGATGGCATTAAGCAGCAAACCTGAATCGCACTGAACGTCGTTGGACCAGAAACTCCCCTTAGGAGTATAGCTCGCAAAGGTGGGATTATATTCGATGGTGTTGATGATTTGCCGGAAGAGCTTATCAGCGGCGCTCTGAGACAGACACCAATTCATCGCGCCCTTATCGGTGGGAGGCAGTATCCAGAAGCGGATGAAAGGCTCCGGGGTGCCCGCTGCCTTCCATTGGTAGTTCAGCTCGCCGTCTTTATGGATGATCTCAAGGGTGTCGCATCCGGAGAATTCGAGCAGCATCCGGCTGATTTCCTGCAGAAAGGCGTATCGCCCACCGCCCAGCGTGGCGCTGCGAAGCAGCCTTCTCGTCAAGCCGAGGACTTTTTCTGGGTGCATAAACTCAAGGAAATTTGAGGATTTTTACGCAAGCAGTACTCGTACTAAAGGTAAGGAGGGAAGGCGGAGGTTTCAATGCTGCCCGATTGGTTTGTGGGAGGGAGTATAAATTAATGGATAAGTGGTGAAATTTACCCCGCTCAGGCGGGGAAAATTCCCTTTAAAATAACTCTCATCACCGCGTAGGTCGGGTCTCCGAACCCGACATTCGGTAGCGAGGGACTCCGTGCCCGCGTAACAGGGGTGGTTCATCAGTGCTATTTTCATTCTTTGTTGTGCCTCTGGCGGCATGACTTTTCCCCCCTGCAAGCAGGGGGGAAAAGTCGGGCGGGACGCCCGACCTACGCGGTAAGAGGGGGCCATTTTCTGGGAAATGATGCCCGACAGCGGTTAGTTCCTTATCTTACGATCACCGCCTTGCGTGAAATGGAAGGTCCTCCGGCTTTCAAGCGGAGGATGTATAAACCTGTCGGGAGATTTTCCCCATTCCACCGCACTTGATGAACTCCCTCCGAATAACGCCCCTGCGCGAGGTTGGCTGCAACACGGCCTTGACAGTCTATCGCTTCTAATAATATGTCTGCTTCCACCAGCAGCTCGAAAGTGACCACCGCGCTGGCGTTAAACGGATTGGGGTGGATTTTGCTTAGGCTCATAGTTGATGGAAGAGAAATTCCCAGAGTGGCTTCAACGACGCAGAATCCGTTGGCGCTGTATTCCAATCCCCCTTCTGTCCGGAAGCTGCCGATTCTCAGCGGAAATATATCTCCATTAAGGCCGACACCCACTACGTCGAAAGCTTCTCCCGCCGTCAGTCCTTCGCGGACTGTTGAAGCAGGTTCATCGCCCCACACCGCCAGCCCGCATCGTCCGGCGACATCGACCTTTCCCTGCCCGCAGGGGCGGTTGTCGGCGTCAACCGCGATTATACTCGATAGCTGGCTCTGGTCCGCCTCGGTGAGGAGAACCAGCACGCTCATGTTATCCGAAGAACGCGCTCCGGTCGTCTCCCGCGGGGATGTTTCAACACCGGCTCTATGGCGTCCCTCTTGAGGATAATGAAACACTACCGGAGCGTCGGCGGCAATTCGAACTTGATAACCTTGACCCTCCTGCCAAGGAAGCATATTTGAGAAATCCCATTCCGGCCAGAGAAAGCGTCCCACTCCATCCTTAGCAATCTGGACAAAGTCAATTATAGAGGACAGGACATAGAAATCCGGTGCTGAAGCGTCCAATTCGTAGGTTGGGTAGTAGGCGATAAGATTCCATCCGTTCGTCAACGTGATTTCCTGGTCAGCGGGGATTGCCGCGCCTGCCCAGCTCGCCTCGAAGTCTTCAAACAAGCAGATCTGATAGCCCTGGCTTAAATCCCAATAGAGGATATTGCAAAAGTCGAACGCGGGGCTGTAAAACTGCCCTTCACCGTTCTTGAACAACGATATATGCGACCCGCCGGCAGTGCGGAATTGCTCCAGCATCAAACGGATGTCGGGACCGCGCGCTTCGTTTTCAACATAGAACTCTTCGCCGGGAGAGACGTTTATTGAAATCATATTCCACCCCAGACGCAAAGGGAGGAAAATCTCTCGGTTATTGAAAGCCGACAGGTTCACAATTGAAAATCCGTCGTTGTGCCAGCGGTCGGGGCCCCAGAAATAATCCGCGCTGGCTTTGTATAAGACATTGTTCCGGTTGTCCCACACTTTAAAATTAAACTCTTCTCCATCCATGAATCCCTCAATTGCTTGAGTCTGAGGGTCGTCTCCATAGGCGGCGATTCCGAGTCTATCTTCAGCGCTCCAAACACCCCCGCCGGCCAGCATGTCATCCGTAGTGAAAACACCCACCTCCCAGCCGCTGGGCACCGGCTCGCCGTCGCAGGTCAGGCTGTTGATGAGCAGGTTGTGGCGGTAATCTGAAGGCGGTGGATCCGGAAAATGGGGATCCTGTCTTTCTAAAACTGTCAATACAACCGGGATGGACTGCTGAGGATGGTCTCGGTCGTTGGACATGACCAGCAGTTCAGCTTCGTACTCGCCTGGTAGAAGTTCAAAGGTGGTTACAGTAAAAGGGAGCTCTTCGCTCTGTCCGGCAGCCAATTGGATATCCATTGGCTCACGTTCGAGCCAAAAGGCATCAGCGGGACTGCGCGCCAGGCTGAACAGCAGGTTTCCCCGTCCCTGGTTGCTGATGGTCAGGATGAACTCGCGGAAAATGTCTTGGTGCATCTCCAAATCGAAAGCTTCCGGCGCAAAGGCGATATGCGGCGGCGGAGCAGCGGCTTCCAGCGCGGCGCGGGCGTTGATGCGTCCGGCGCCGAGTCGTCCGCGGTAGGCGGGATTTTCGTTGTCAATGTTATCGGCGGTGGCGACCAGTATTTCCCACACTTCCTGGTCGGTCAGGTCGGGATTATATGCCAGCATCAGTCCCGCCAAGCCCGCCACCAACGGCGCGGACATGGAGGTGCCGCTCATATAGGCGTAGCGGTTTTGGGAGTAAGCTGAAAGAATGTCCACTCCCGGCGCGGAAAGCGTAATCCAATTGCCGTAGTTGGAGAAATTAGCACGGCGGTCACGTTCATCGGTAGCTGAGACGGCTATAACCTCATCGTATGCGGCGGGGTACAGGGGATTGGCGTGGTTGTCATTGCCGGCGGCGGCTATCACCAAGGCCCCGTGGTCGCGGGCGTAACGCATCACATCCAGCGCTTCTTGGTAGGCCTCATCACCACCCCAGGAGCAGCTAATCACGCGACAGCCGAGTTCCACCGCATAGACGATGCCTTCTAGACCAAAGGTGATTTCCCTTCCAGCGCCAACCCGAACCGGCAGCAGACGGCAGTTATAGCCGATGCTGGCGACGCCCAGCCGGTTGTTGGTGGCAGCACTGGCAACGCCGCCGCAGTGGGTGCCGTGACCGGCATCTCGGTGAGTGTCTTCAGGAGTGTTGTCGCGGTCGATGAAATCCCAGCCTTGGAAATCGTCAATAAAACCATTGCCGTCATCATCGCGGTCGTTGATGTCCTGCTCGGTAATCTGCCCGTCGCTGTTGAGGTCTTCGCCGGGATTCACCCAGATATTAGGGGCGAGG
>CAZCEM010000136.1:0-6404 GCA_964497555.1 uncultured bacterium | reverse complement strand
GGGGGGCAGGGGGGTTGCCTTAATTATTAATGAATCTATAAAAGCGAATTGGTATTATTGGTATTATATTAAATCGCAATCAATAGGTCATTATTGGAAGCAAGGCGTCAAAGGGATATGCAAGCGGTCTCTATTTCCATCATTACTTTCTCCCTTTCTCCCTTTCTCCCTTTCTCTTTATATATGACCATTTGAATGCAATTTGGTATTATGTCGGATTCTCATCTGTGTTCTCTGGGGTGAGCTGGTTAAGTCAGCCAAAACGCAAACCGGGACGAAAGTGGGACTCCATCCCGGTTTACGTTGGTTGTTCCCCTCGCTAGTTTAGGTCAATCGCGCGGAGGCGGTGAACCTGAACCCGGCGATAGTTTAATCGGTTTGGAAGTCAAAGACTTGGATTTGCCCATTTCCTTGGGCTTACCCGTGTCCTTGTCAATCTCTTCGCCTCTCAGTTCCGACTGATTCTTGTTCAGGTTGTTGACGGAGGACTGATAGATGACATAGAGCGTGGAGTTGTCGTCGTTGCGCCGGCAAAGCCATCGCGTGTCTTCATCAGGTTTGGGAATGAATTCCAGCTTCTCATGCTGGTTCCCCTCCATCGAAACCTCAATGGTGAATTCGGGATTGTCAAAACTGGGAATGGTGTCCTTGCCCGCGTCGAGGAACTCGATGGCGTTCAGCCGCTTCAAAGTATTGAAGATGCGGTTGAGCGCTTTGTCGTCGGGAGTGAAGGGCTTGCCCGTCGAAGGGATGGCCTGCCAGGTGGTGTCCAGGCCAGAAACCATGCCGGTAGTGTCTCTTTGCGGCGCGGCGATTTCCCGGATAAGTTCAGTGGTTTCCTTGGGCGTCGTCAGGCGGATGCGCTCCACCATCGATTTCTCAACGGCTAAAACTTTCTTATCGCGCCACTGCTCCGGCTCGCGGGTGAACGACGACCTCGGCGAACCCGCCACCAGCCACACCTCTTTGGATTCCGCCGGGCGGATATAAGTATGGGTGTAAGTGTCGGAGGCTTTGCCGCAATAGAACTTGTCCATCTTGCCGCCTTCCTTGCCTATCTCGACATATTTGGCTACCGGTTCGTCGAGTTCGTAGAGCACGTATTTGTCCTCATTCCTAGTGATGGCGGTCTCCTTCTTGAGTTCCGTCATCTTCTCCAGCAGGGTAGTCACGTAGCTCTCGTTGGCGGGATAGTCGATGGGTTCAGCCATGCGCCAATGGACGCCCTTTTTCTTCAGAACCAGCGAACCCTTTTCGTTCACTATCTTGATGTAGTCAACATCAGTAGTATCGACCGTTAAAAATGGCTCTTTAACGGTTACGTGGTAACGGTCTATCGACACCAGGGCGAGAATGATGACCTGCAGCGCCAGCGCCGCGACCAGTATTTTCAAAGTTCGTTTCATCGCTCATTGCCTCCTATCCTATGGCCTACCGGCAGCACTTCCAGCCGTCTTCGCCTTGCCATCCGAAGCTGCCAGCGTATCAATCCGAAGATGATGACCAGCAGAGGGGGAATAATCAGATTCAGATACTTGACCGACCGGCGGGCGGCGTCTGAAACTTCTCCAATGGGCCGGCTGGAAACCTCGCGCGAACGAATCGCTATCAACCGCTCGTCCTGAACCAGCCAGTCGATAAGGTTCAGCACCATGGTCAGATTGTCCAGCCCCGGCACCACAAATTGGTCCTGCAGGAAATTCGCGTCCGCCAGCACCACCATGCGGGTGTCCGGCGACTGAGGGATTATCGGATCTTCCGATACCGGCTCGCCCTCATCTTTCTTGGGAACTTCCTTGTCTTTAAAGAAGCTGGTGAATTTGCCCTTTACAATCGCGCCGAGCGCGAAGGGACCCTGGTCAAATTGCACCACACCCTGCTGCATCAAGGGATTGATATCGTAAGGCTGCGCCTGAAGAGCCGACTTTGCCGAGCTGTAAAACAACGGCGTCAGTGTCAGGGAATCCTTCCCTGCGGCGGCGGTGGTGTCGAGCGGGCTGGGGAAGTACATCCGGACGTTGCGCATCACCCTCAGGGGCATGATGCCGCGGTTGAAATTAATTATCTCCGGGAAGAACGGATAGGTCACCATAGTGATCTGACGGCCATAGCGGGTCATGGTCTGGAAGGGCAGCGTCGGCGCATGCCGGTCGAGCACCAACTGCTCGCCGAACTTGAAGCCGTAATTTTCCGTCCACGGATCAATTCGCAGCGCGCTTTTGCTGGCGCGCATCTGCGAGATGTCGGTATCAATCATGTTCAGCGCCCAGAAGATCTTGCTGCCTTTCATCAGGTACTGGTCGATCTGGTACCTTTCGGTCTCAGGAATGTCTTTCTTGGGACCAATGATGCACAGCAGGTCAATGTCATCGGGCACATTGGACCGACCCGACAGCGAGACGGGCTTCAGTTCATACATCTTGCGCAATTCGCCGTCGAGCTGGGTCATCTTGTCGCGCAACTCCGGCTCATCGTGTCCGCTGAGGAAGCCGATAGTCGGCGTCTTGTCGCCAGTGATGCGGCGGATCTTGCTGAGGATTTCATACTCGATGTTCTCCAGCGACTGGATGACCGGGATGACTTCCTGCCGGTCCTGGTAGATCAGCACCATTCCCAGATAAGCCATCTTGAATTGGACTTTATCCTTCTTGTACTCGTTGACTTGAAGAGGCTCGATGCGGAAGCTCTCAGCTTCCTTCTTCAAGGTCTCCTCATCTTCCGGGTCGAGGAACTCAAAACGGAAGTTGGTCCCGCCGAACGCCTTCATCTCCGCCAACTGGTCTTCCACGAAGCGGGAGATATTATTGTAAGGCGCGGGTAAGTCTTTAGTGAAGTAAGCTTTGATGGTCAGAGGCTCTTCCAGCCCCCGCAGCACGTCTTTAGTAACGTCTGACAGAGTATAAGCCTTGTTCTCAGTCAGGTCGATCCGTCCGAACACCTTGCTGGTCCACAGGTTCAGCAGGACCAGGTTAGCGATTATCAGGACGATGATGATGGGTGAGTATATGCCGCTGTATTTGATGTTCATGTTTTCTCTCCTCCTTAGCGCCAGCGCCGGGCGGCGAGCGACCGAGCCGCCATCAGCAGGGCTAAAATTATCAGCGACAGGTAGTAAACAATGTCGCGGGTGTCGAGCACGCCGCGGGCGATGTTCTGGAAATGGTATTCAATCGACAGGTACTCGACCGGCGTGACCATCCAGTTGGGCAGTATGAACAGCACCTTGTCGAGCAGGAAGAAGATAAACACCATCATCCAGCTTAATATGAACGCCACCACCTGGCTCTCGGTCAGGCTTGACCCGAACGTGCCGATGGCGAGATAGCCCGCGCCCATCAGCACCAGGCCGATGTAGCCGCCAATTAACGGACCGGTGTCCATATCGCCCAGGAAGGAGATGGTTACCGGATAGCAAAGGGTTGGTATCAACATCGCCGCCAGCAGCACCACCGCCGCCAGATACTTGCCGACTATGATTTCACCGTCGGTGATGGGCATAGTAACCAGCAGTTCCATGGTGCCGCTCTTGCGCTCCTCGCTGATGAGCCTCATGGTGATGGCGGGCGTGATAAATATGAAAATGAAGGGAATGATGCCGAACGCCACCCTCATATCCGCCTGTCCCGCCATGAAGAAGTTGGTGGTGAAGAACCAGCCGGTCACCAGCAAAAAGACGATGATGACCACGTAGGCGGTCGGAGAGTCGAAGTACGCCCGCAGTTCCCTTTTGAAAATAGGCCAGATATTGCGCATCTTGCTTCTCCTAATTCTGCGTCGTCAATTGATGGAACACCTCTTCCAAGCTGCGGATTTCGCGGCTGACTCCGACAATGACCCAGCCTTCCTTCACCGCCATCTTGAACAGGTCGCGGCGGGGATCGGCGCCCGAATTGGTGACGATGCGGAAATGACGCTCGTCCGTGTTGGCATCGGGGAATATCTCCCGAACCTCAGCCACGCCCTTCAGAGTGCGGATCTTAGAGGGAACTTCGCCGGCGGCGTCGGTCAGGGCAAGGTCAATGACTTCCTGCTTCTGGGCGCCTTGTTGCAAAGCAGCAAGGGAGCTGTCAGCCACGATCTTGCCGCGGTTGATGATGACCGCCCGGTTGCAGGTCGCTTGAACCTCCGATAGAATGTGGGTCGAAAGAATAACCGTCTTCTCGCGCCCCAACTCCTTGATGAGGTTGCGGATATCCACAACTTGATTCGGATCCAAGCCGATGGTCGGCTCGTCGAGGATCAGAATCTCCGGGTTGTGGATCATCGCCTGTGCCAGACCCATGCGTTGTCGATAGCCCTTGGACAGTTGATCGATGTCTTTGTGGAGAACGTCTCCTAAGCCGCAGATCTCGATGATTTCCTTGATCCGGTCGTTATGCTTCTCCTTGGGAATAGCGCGCAACTCGGCGATATAGCGCAGGAAATCCACAACGTTCATGTCCAAATACAAGGGATTAAGTTCCGGCAGATAACCGATCATGCGCCGGATTTCCAGGGAGTTCTCCTCCACGGACATTCCGCCCACCCGAATCTCGCCGGAGGTAGGCGGCATGAAGCAGGTAATCATCTTCATGGTGGTGGTCTTACCGGCGCCGTTGGGACCTAAAAAGCCGACAATTTCACCCTTCTCGACGTTGAAGGAGATTTCGTTGACCGCCTTTTGGCTGCCGTAAACCTTGGTCAGTTGGCTGATCTCAATCATAAGCGTTCCTGTGATGGATCAATGGTTGCTGTGAGATTCACAGCAGATTAAACGGATGAAGCGGATTACGTAGCGGAGGTCCTAATCTGTTGAATCTGCTGTTTTCCAGAGATTCACACCAGATTAAACAGAGGATCAATCCGATCGTTCTGCTTTTTTCCCAAAATATAACCAGTGAAACGAAGGAATTCAAACAAGGTTCCCGCTATCCTCTCGCTTTTTAGGACTTGTATCACATTCCTTCGGTAACGCCGCCGTCCAAGCGGCTGGTTTTGTCGCTGAACCGTCTGGAAGACGGCGCTGCGCCTCAATAAATCCGCGCGAGTGTTGCCAAGTCGTCTGTTTATTCCTATTATACAAGCCTTGATTGGCTTTAGCCTCGAATCGAAGCCACCCTTGCGAAGTCATCATCGATTCTCATACAAAAGGATCAGCCTCATGCCTGACTGCTCTGCCTTTTTACGCCCTCGACCCGGCCTCAGACTTAGTTCCTTGACCGCGTTGGTGTTCATGATTCTCCTCTTCCTCGCGCCCTCAGCGCTGGCACAGATGCTCGACTCACTCGACCGGGTCATGCTCGACAGCGCCTTGACGCTGCTGAAACTCAAGCCCGCCGAACTGGGCTTCGACAAGCTCTACGCCGCGGATGACACCTTCCGGCTGGCGGTAGTAGAGAAGTATCTGAACGACCCTTATATCTTCCCCGATTACGTTGATACCACTCAGACGCAGGTGGATCGCGCCTGGGATGACTCCACCGGCGACCACCCGGAAACCTTCCTGAAGTTCCTCGCCGACCAGCTTCAAGTTGATCCGAAAGCCACGCCCTTTAAGCTCGATGAAATCAACCTCCAAGCCTTCGACCCCCGGCATCCCTTCGACAACTGGCTCAACGCCCTGAAAGCCGCTGAGCCGCAGAGGCTTAAGTTTTATGGGGAGCTGGACAGCCTGGATCTGCAGGATTTGTTCTACGCCGCGCCCGGCTTGTGGAGCGGCGATGAGGAGAACGATTCGCTGCGGCGTCTGATAACCGGCGCGTGGCAGCGGGAGTTCGGCTTGCCGGTCGATACCACCCGCAATGTCGATACCGACCGGATCCTCGACATCATGAAGAAGCTCGACCGCGATGCTCTGATATATGCAGCGGCGCCGGTTCTTCAGGCAGCGTGGTTCCTGGCAGCGCAGGATCCTGACGCCTGGGCGCAGGCAGTCAAGCCGCTGGATTCTCCCATCCCCGGCGTGAAAGGCGAAGTCGTTCACTATGATGCGGAATCTCCCTACGGAGCAGTGATTGTCGGCGGAACCGGCGACAACGTCTATACCGGCGACTTTGCGGCGATTATAGACCTCGGCGGAGACGACGTTTATCGCGGTCGGTACGGCGGGGCAATGGGCGAATTATCGTATCCCTACGCGCTGGTGCTCGACTTCAGCGGGGACGATTATTATGACTCTGGCGACAAGGACATCAGTCAAGGCGCTGGTTTTTTAGGCGTGGGAGTGTTGATAGACCGCGCTGGCAACGACACCTACCGCGCGGGCGCCTACGCCCAAGGCGCGGGGCTGTTCGGGGTGGGCGTGCTGCGCGACGACGGGGGTGCCGATGACCGGCGGGGGCGTTATTTCCTGCAAGGCGCGGGGCAATCCGGCGTCGGCATTCTCATTGACCGGGGCGACGCCGCCAGTGACGACCGTTACCTGT
>CAZCEM010000135.1:0-6426 GCA_964497555.1 uncultured bacterium | reverse complement strand
GAAGGATTGATAATAAGAGTCGAAAACTCGCTCCGCAGCGAAATCTATCTCCTCATCGTTGCGGAAAAGATAAGGCAGTTCGAGAATCCGAATGTCGGGGACGATTTCTCCCAAGCCAAAACCGGTGAAGCCGCCGGCTTGAATCTGTCCCAGACGCATCTTGCGGATGACGTCCTTCTCGTCGCCCATGACCATGTTGGGATAGAACTTGAACTCGACCTCCCCCCCACTCTGTTCGACGACCTCATCGTTGAGCGTCTTCATCTCGTCCATCCACGATGAACCCGCCGGAGCCACCGTCGCAAAGCGGATTATGGTTTTAGCCGCGTCGGCCTCCGACGTCAAGGCTATTAAAACGCTCAGGATGAAAAGGAATCCGAATTTGTTTATGTTTAAAGTCAACGGAAGCCTCGAATTTAAATTTGCTGCTGATTTAGTCAAATACATCGTCAACCTTGAGCAAAGCTGCGCGAGCCTTTATTTGAGCCACTCGGTTCATCAGCCGTAAATCAGGCGGCTCGTCGGGCGCGCCCGTGAGCGTCTCTTCCAACAACTTAACGTAAAGTTCTCGGTCCAGCGTTTGAACCGCCACCGACCGAGCCATCATCACCTTGCCGAGCAGGAAATTATCGCCTTCTGCTTTCAGCGCTTCCTGGAAGTATTCTTTGCTCTTATCAACGTCTCCTCCGAACATCGGCGAGACGCTGGCGTAATAAGCGCCGAAAAACCAGCGCGGCGCCGAGTGGAAAAAGGCGGGTTCTCGGTCATATACCCACTGCATCAATCCCAAGGCGCGAGGCAGCTCCGCCACTGATGCGGGAGAGGTCCTATCCAGGCTTATGGAGCTGCTCCAAGCGGCGGCTGTCCAATAAGCTGCCGGGATATCCTCCTCTTTCAGCCTCTTTGTCAGCCCCGCGAGTTGACGCGCGTTGAAATCGCCCTTAAGAAAAGCCCGGCCGCGCTGCGCTAAAGCCCTTAGCCCGAGATTCTTCGCCCGCTGATACAATGCTCCCGCCCTGGCTGGATTCTCATCCTCGACAAACATCAACGCGTAGCCGGTGTATCCCTGCGCCGCTAAGGTCAGAAGCTCCCGATTGTCAGGATCAACCTCCAGCAATCCATCCAACAGCTTGAGATTGGCTTCCATGGCGGTTTTCGCTAATTCCAGATCGGTCTCGGACATCAACGCGTCCATCGAGCTGAAGATCAAAGGGCGAGTCGCCCAGATTGTCACGTCGCGCCGCAGCGCGCCGCAGCTCGTCAGAATCAAAGCCGCTGCAAGAACGACCGCAACACAAGAGGCCGAACAACCGGGGCTACTCGTCGATCCATCGGTGCTAACAGGATTCTTCAAGACTCTCCCTCTGGGACTTTTTCCAGGCCGGGAACTCATCTCTCCCGCAGGCGAACTGCATCAACGCCGGGCAGGCTTCGGCAGCCATATCGAGCATTCGACCGGACAGACGTCGGATGTCCCATTGGGCGTGCTTGTCCAGCCGGAGACGGCTCAGATGGGTCAACTCGCGGGCATTGGCTTGAAAGATTACGCGCCGCCGATGGGCATTTGTAAGGACATATTGCGCGGCTTTATGGTTCGCGGGGGGTAGTTTTTCTTTGACCTTGGCATAGAAAACCTCCGCCCTCTCAATCGCCTCAAAGAAAATAGCCTCTCCTCCGGCGTCTGTTATCATTGCCGGGGTGGTGAAGCCCAATCGCGGCTGGTAATTCTGCTTAATGATGGTCGAGATGCGATGGCGCTTGAGCTGGGCGAAGGCGGAAGCGCTTAAAGTAACGCTGAAGATAAAATAACCTAACTCCAGTTCACGTCTGAGGGATTCATGCGCTTCCAGATATGAATGCGCCTTGCTGAGGAATCTCCGTCTTTCCGCGTCAGACCAACCGTCGATTACATTTAAGGCGGTTTTTATATCGGAGGCGCCAAATGAGAATGCAACTGCCGCTGCCGCCATCTCCTCACCCTGCCGTGGAGCGTGGATGAGCACAACTTCCTCAGACGCAGGCTCCGCATCATGGAATCGGGCCTTGATTTCACTGGTCAGCCGCCGCTCGCAGGCGGTTCGGGCGGGATTGGATTCAGTATAACGAATCAGCGAAGGCGCCACCCGCTTGACTTCATCATGGAGCTGCTTGCCCATCATCTGCACCTCCGCCAGCGGCGACTGCCTAAAAGAGCGCACCATGTGTTCAGCGGTTCGAGCGTTGATGGTCATGCCGACCTGTCCACAGACCGCCAGCGGCAGTACATAACGGGCGTCCTGCAGCGCTTTTTCCCTATCGGAACGGTTATCATCGCCCAGATGCCGCAGAATAAGGCTCTGAAGGCTTCGGTAGGCTTCGAACTGACTCTGGCAGTAATCCTCCATTTCCAGACGAAATCCAGCGCCATGGATCTCATCAGGCACGTGATACTCCGGCTCAAGACCGACATATCGCTGCGAGCGTTCCGTAAAGGATGCCAACCGGTGGCTCTCTAACTCCTCAATGGCGAGACGGGATATCTCCGTAAAGTCAACGTTGAAGACCGCGTGTTCAGCGACCGAGGCGTGACCAAAGCCGAAAACTATCTCCTCGTTGCTGCGGCGGGCGCGGCTGAGAGAAGCGCGGGCGTCGTCCCGCAGTTCCTTGATGCTCTTATCACTGCGGCTGATGCGGGCATACGCTGCGGATAGAGTCTCCGGTGTGAGGGGTTCTTCCAGCAGTTTTCCCAGGTAGTCCCGCAGGTGAACATTGTCAGGCTGAAAACCGGGAAGCTCCGACACGATCTTTTGTATCAGATCGACCAGTCTATAATCGACGTTGAATCCGGCTAAGACGACCTGCATTTCGAGCCTCGAATGTGGTGGACAGCGCCTTCTGATAATCTAAGTTACATAAGAGGTTCGGATTTGGCAAGCATATAAATCGCAGCCAGTCCCTCAAGAGACTGTTTCGACGTTTGACCGCCGCTTGGTTGAGAAGTATATTACAATTATGAAAAAATCACGACTATCCCTTATCAGCCTCGGATTGACGGCGATGCTGTCCTTGTCCGGGTGTCTGGAGCATAATTTTCGGATTACCGTCCTGCCTCGTGACCGAGTTGACCTGTCATTTGAGCTGCGGGGCGACCGGACCGATTTGGACGACCAATACGACCTCTTGCCTGATTCCGCTCGCTGGAGCCTAACCCGCTCGGTGGAGGAAAATGAGGACGAGACGGTTTATACCATCAGTGGACAGCATCAGGTTGAGAATCTGTCGGAGCTGGGTACAGCTTTAAACTGGCGGCGCAGCTCGGCAGACAGTTTGGGTTATGCCCCTGAATTCCAGCTTGTAAAAAAGCGGGGCCTATTCGGTTCAGCTTATGTATTCAGTGGTTGGTTTCCAGCGCGGGATTTTGACAAGCTCTACGGCGACATGTGGGCGTTCATACCCCCCGAATGCCGCGTTCTGGAAGACGATAAAGCTCAATCCAATCTCAGCATTGAGGAATTAGCCCAACTGGAGGACAAATTTGGTTTAGGCGCTCTGCAGTGGAATCTTGAGCGATATAACATCCGTTTAAAAACGGTCTGGGAAGACCTCAAGAAGCGCGGAATCACCATTCCTGACACCAGCGAAACGGTTTTTTCGATTGCGATGGCCGGCTGGAATGATGACGTCCGTCTCTATCTTAACGCCCTTGATATACCGAATCCTAAGACCGTCAACCTCGAATGGTGGGAAGACCTGCGACCGCTGTTTCTGGGTCATCTGGTCGATTTGGTAGGACTGGACAATGTGGATCTGGCAGGGGACGTGGCGGAGGCTTATGAGAGAAAATACCAGATTTCCAAGGACTTAAAGGATGACGTTTATCATGTGAATTTGGAGTTGCCCGGCCGAATTGTCTCAACCGACGGGCAGAGGAACGATGAAGACCGTCTGGTCTGGGAGATTCAAGGCAGCGGCTTGTTGAATACCGAAATGAGGATTAAGGCGGAGTCATTCGCGGTTTCTTACTGGCGCATCGGGATAACAATATTCATCGCGATGGTTCTGATTCGGCTGGCAACCCGGAGGTTTTTCACCCGTGCCCGCAGAAGCCTCTGACGCCGTTAAAATCGCCCTCGAAGCCGCTAGGCTGGGCGGAGAAACCCTCCTCCGATATTTTGGCAATGTACGGCGGTCCAGCGTAACTGCCAAACACATCGGCGACTGGGTCAGCGAAGCGGATCGGGCGTCGGAGGACGTCATCGTTCAGTTCTTGGACAGGGAAGTCCCCGGTCAAGACATCCTGACTGAGGAGCGCGGGCACATCCCGTCGGCCGGCGAGTTCGGGATTTACAGCGAAGGATGCGCTCATCGCTGGATTATAGATCCGCTGGACGGCACGACCAACTTTCTGCGTGGATTGCCCATCTGGGCGGTTTCAGTGGCGGTGGAAAAGCGGAGCGAGCCGACGGCACGCTGGGGTGAGATGGCGGCGGGAGCGATTGTGATTCCGATGCTGAGGGAGACGTTTCAGGCAGGAGCGAGCTGCGGTGCTTGGCGCAACGGTTCACGGCTGAGAATGAACGAAGGACAACCTTTCGATTCCGCTCTTATCGGCACCGGCTTCCCCTTCCGCACCCGGCATCTGGCTGATACCTACGCGCGAGTGTTCTCGGACTTTATTCGCAGCGGCGCTGACTTGCGCCGTCCGGGCGCTGCAGCGGTAGATTTTTGTTTCGTGGCAGCGGGGATCTACGATGGATTCTGGGAACTTGACTTAGCCCCCTGGGATATCGCCGCTGGAGCCTTGATAGTCAAGGAGGCGGGTGGATTAGTGGGAAACTTTCAGGGGGGAGAGGATTATCTGACCACCGGCGACGTCATCGCGGCTCATCCAGCTTTCTACGAGGAGATGGTTGGCGTAATAAAAAAGCATTTCCCGGTGGGGAGGGATGTGGACAAGTCCAAGCTCGGCTGAAGCATATCCTTAGTCTTTGCGAATCAGCCGAAGGCTGAGGAAGCAATCTGACTGCTTAAAAAAAGCGGAGCCGGTGGATACCGGTCCCGGTGTTTTCATTAAGGAGGCTTTTAAATCTTCCATTTCTTTTTATCGTTGGGCTTGTCATCCTCCTCAGGTGGTTGTTTTTTCTCTTCCTCACCCTTCAAGCTGGACTTAAACTCGCGGATTCCAATGCCCAAGCTCTTCATCAAGTCCGGTATCTTTCTGGCGCCGAACAAGACCAAAATCACCGCCAGGATAACCAGCGCTTCCGGCAGACCGATTCTTCCCATTTTTCCCTCTCCTCTTAATCCAGCATGGCTGAAACCTTTACCAGGAGGCTGGTTTCGAGGTACTCAAAGTCTATAGGCTTGGTGATGAAATCGACGGCGCCCAGACGCAAGGCTTGCCGTCCGGTCTCCTCCTCTTGAAGAGCCGTTACCATTATCACGCCAGTCGTGGTATCGACCTCCTTGATGCGTTGCAGCACCTCCAGTCCATTCATGCCGCTCATTTTGACATCGAGCAGCACTATGTGAGGCCGGGCGTGTTTCACCAACGCCAGAGCGTCCACGCCGTTGTCGGCGAAGAAAACTTCGTAACCTTGCTCGGTCAGAAACTCGTCGAGGAATTCACCGATACGCGGTTCGTCATCGACGATTAGAATCCGAACCTTGATGTCTTCAGGATCAGTGATCATGCTTCTCTCGTTTTATATTGTTTAAATTTAATGGTAAAAACTGTTAATGTCAACAACCAATTGGCATTTCGTCTTCAAGGACGATTGCCGGAATAGGCGGTTTCATCGACCGTCCATAAGACAGCCCCGCCGATGATGAAAAGCGCCCCCAGCGCCAGAATGCCGCTTTGTATGCCGCCGAACAGCAGTATGGCGGTGCCGTACATTGCTGGTCCAAAGATGGCAGCGAACCGCCCGCTGACCGCGTAGAAGCCGAAGAACTCGGCTGACTTCTCCGGCGGCGTGAACAGCGCCTGAAACGAGCGCGACACCGACTGCGTCCCACCCATGACCATCCCCGCCAGCACTCCGATGATGAAGAAGTCGATCCGCTTGTCGAACAGCCCGCCAATCTTGAACGCCCACGCCACCACCATAATCCAGATTGCCAGCGAGATTAGAATCGACTGCTTCTTACCGATCTTGTCCGCCAGCCAGCCGAAGAAGAACGCCCCGAGCAAGCCCGTGAATTGGATGAGGATGAAATAAGCCACCAGTTCCCCCGGCGCCAGCCCTACCACCTGCGCCCCGAATATGGAGGCCATGATGATGACCGTCTCGACGCCGTCGTTGTAAATAAGGAACGCCAGTAGAAATCTCACCAGTTGTCGGTATCGTCGAATCTCCCGGAAGGTCGCCAGAATTCGCCGCCAGCCCAGCGACATCATTCCAAAAAAGGAAATCTTCGGCACAGTTCTGGGACGGTCCTTCAACC
>CAZCEM010000134.1:0-6476 GCA_964497555.1 uncultured bacterium | reverse complement strand
AGGAACAGAAGGCGGGCGGTCGGTTGAACCATCTGTTTAATCTGGTTAATCTGTTTTAAATCTTCCGGAAGGCTTGACACCGCGTAAGTCGAGCCTCCGAATCCGACCGCCTCATAAAACACGAGCGGGATGCCCAGGCTACAGGCAGCGAGGGACTCCGTGCCCGCGCAACAGGGGTGGTTCGTCAGTGCTATTTTCATTCTTTGTCGCGCCGCGCGCGGCATTGGGGTTTCAGCGGAAGCACCACCCGCTTGCTGACCGGACGCCCGTCCTTCTGTGGACGGTCCAGATTCACTAGACTGCGCGGCTCGGCGTGGCATTTCGCGCAACGGGCGAAGTCCGGGTCCTGGTACTCCTCCGCCTTCTGCGCGTGGCAGCCGATGCACATCCGGTGCATGGCGTCCGCGTAGCTCGGCGCTTGGTAGTTATCTACAGGGATGGTCGAGCCCGGAGCAGTAAGGTCGCCGTGGCAGTCGTCACAGGTCTTGATGACCGATTCAGCGTTCTTAGCCGCGTCGGTTTTATGGCACTGCCGGCAGGACAGATTCGCGCCGTCGGGCGAGCTGTGGAAATCGTGCCCGAAGGCGTCGGTCAGCAGATACATGTCCCGGTGGCAAGCCACGCACTGGGAATGCTGGTCGCCGGGCAGGTTCATGTGATGGCAAGCCGCGCAACTGTTCTCCGCCGCCAGGAGCTGCATGTGAATCACGTGGGGGAAAGACACGCCATAGCCGTCGAGGTTGCCGTCAATCCACAGGATATTCCCGCCGCGAGCCGCGTGAGTGGGCGTGGGATCGAGGCCCCGGCTGCCCGCCGGTTCACCTGACAGGAACGCGAAGCCCACCGCCATCGCCAATATAAACGCCAGCGAATACCGCGTCCGAGCCGCTGCAACAGGTACGCCCAGCCAGGTGTCCGCCACCGGATTAAACTCCGGCAGCTTCAGCGGATCGGCTTCGGGATCGGCCGGACGCTCCTCCCAAACTTTGAAGTGCTCCACCATAAACAGGAACGCCAGCGCCGCGGCTGACACCACCGCCGCGCTGATGGCAATCTCGGTCCAGGACGGCAGATAAAAGTTGCTGCCGCGGTTGATGTGGATAAGACCGCCCACGTCGATGCGGTTCAACACCACCCCAAACACGCCCATGATGGCGACCACCCACTGACCGGAGTTGCTATGGCAAACCTTCGGAATGAACAACAGCACAATCGGAATCACCGCCATAACCAGAATCTCGAACCAGAACAGCTTAACCTGCCACTCGCTTCCCGTCAGGTGGGACAACTGCCCCCGAACGGCCAGATCGGCGAATCGAAGCAGTAGATATAGGATGAACACCCACCGTGCCGCAGCGCCTAATTTGCCCAACAGCTCGGTTTCAGGCTTGCGGCGGTAGTGATAGGCGGTGAAGAGGCTCTCGAAGGTAACCATCATCAAGCCTAAGCCGATTGCCGAGACGAAGAACAGCACCGGCAAGAGCGGCGAATACCACAGCGGATGCACCCGGTTGGGCATGATGAGGAACAGCGAGCCGAGCGACGACTGATGCAGCGTTGAGAGGGCGATGCCCACTATCACCAGCGGCAGCCGAAACTTAATCAGCACCCGCCGGATTCCAGCGAGAAAACTGAACTCCTCAGCGGGCACCGGGAAGAACTCCAGCGACAGCACCGCCAGGTAGAGCATCACGCACCAGCCGACTTCAAACAGCGCCGAATGAGGATTCCAGAACACTATCATGTGCCAGATGTTCCAGGGCAGCCCCAGGTCGAACAGCAGCCCCACCGCGACCGCGATGTAGCCGAGAAACGCCGTCAACACCGCCGGTCTGACGATGCCGTGAAACTTCTCCAGTTTGAAAATATACACCGTCGCAGTGATGATGAATCCGCCCGCAGCCAGAGCGACGCCGCTCATCACGTCGAATCCTATCCACAATCCCCAGGGCGTGGCGTCCGACAGGTGGGTGGTGGCTCCCAGCCCCCACAGGAATCGCGCCAAGCCGACCGCTGCCCCCAGACCGGTCAATGTCCACAGGATGGTTTTGAGTCGGATTACCCTATCCATGCTTCTCCTCGCCATTGGCTTTGGTACCGTTCAACTGCTTCTTCTCATTCGCGATCTTTATGCGCCGACCGATGACCCAATTCAGCGCGCCCATCGCAGCTCCCATGCCGATGAAGGCGAAGGGCACGGCGTTCATGGCAATCTTGGTGCGCTCGGGGATGGGGTCGGGGCCTAAGGGCTGCCCGTAGGTCAGGAAGGACAGGTCGGTGTCGGATATGTACATCACTGAAGTTCCGCCGACTTCGAATTCACCGAAGACCTTGTCGAAGTACTTGCCTGGATTATCAACGATGCGCCGGTGAGCGATTTTCAGCAGCTCGCCGCGGTCGCCGAAGATGGTCGCGCCGGTGGGGCAGGCTTCGGTGCAGGCGGGCTGCTGGCCCTTGAGCAGCCTCGGATAGCAAAGAATGCACTTGCGCACGTAGGGCACCTGCTTGTCCCAGTCGTAGCGGGGAATGCCATAGGGGCAAGCCATCATGCAGTAGCGGCAGCCCATGCACTTGTGTGCGTCATAGACTATCGCGCCTTCGGGCGTCTTGGTCAGCGCTGCAACCGGGCAGGCCGAGACGCAGGCCGGCTCGTCGCAGTGGCGGCATTGCTTGCGGACAAACACACCGTTCGGTCGCTCGATGATTGACGTCCAGTTGCGAGCCGACAGCCCGTCGTCCAGATCCCAGCGATGGGGGACGCCGGCGTCGAGACCGTATTCCTTTTTGCAAGCGAGCACGCATTCGCGGCAGCCGATGCAGAGTGTGGTGTCAGTGAGGATAGCGGCGTTCATCGGTTAGCCCTCCCGCGGGGGATTAGATCCCAGCCGGGGTTTCTCAACCCAAGTGGGACGCTCATGGTAACCGAGGGTGTCTATGACTTGATCGCCCGCACCGCAGCGGAACTTCCAGCCTAAGCCGGTGACGAACTGCGACAGCGGCATCAGCACGCAGTGCGCCACCTTGGTGAAAGGTATCATCACCATAATCAGGTCAGCGCTATAGACGTGCAACAGCATCAGAAACTGGTAGGTCGCGGGCACGACGTCGCCGTTGGCGCAGATAAAACCAGTGATAAAGGGAATCACCAACAGCGGCGGCCACAGGACGTCCTGACCGCGGCTGATGGACCTTGCGCCTCGGTGAAACACTCGACCCAGAAACAAGCCTATGCCGGTGACGATGGTCAGAACCGTCAGCAGATCCGCCAGTCCCTGGGGCAGGTCGAACCAGCTTATCCCCACCGAACGCTTCCATAGCAGCACGTGAGCGGAGTAAAACAGCGGCACCAGAATCAGCCCGATGTGGAACAGGAACGACACCAGGCTGTAGATAGGCCGTTTGCGGCACAGCCGACCGATGGGGATCAGCCATCCGATGGCTTGGCGGAACAACTCCCGCCAATTGATGATTTTATCGGGATTGCTGTGATAGGCTTCGTGCAGCCCCCACAGGGTCAGCGCGAAGATTCTCAGCAATCCTAAAACCATGAGTCCGAACGTCAGCCGGAATAACGGCCCCCGCCCGAATTCAATCCAAGCTTCCACGAATGGTATCTCCTAAAAAAGATTTACAGCGGATTAAACGGATTCAGCAGAGTATTAACGGATGGTGGGGCATCCGTTTAATCTGTTTAATCTGTTTAATCTGTTGTGAATCAAACATTATTTATCAAAAACAATCGCCTTATACAGCAGGTCATGCAGCCCCACAATCTCGACCAATTCGCCGTCTTTGTCGCGGACGTCCTGGTCCTCGACGAGTTCGCGGAGCTGCTTCTTGCAGTTGGCACAAGGAGCCACACAGTAATGCGCGCCCGTGGCGCGGATCTGCTCAGCCTTCATCCGCCCGCCAACGATGGTGCGGTAGGGACGGATTTCGTCTATCGACACCGTCCCGCCGCCGCCCCCGCAGCAGATGTTGTTGCGGCGGTTAGGCCTCATCTCGATGTAATGGGGGCAGAAGGCTTTCAGCAGTTCGCGCGGCTGTTCGACAATCCAACCCGGGCGGGCGATGTTGCAGGGGTCGTGGTAGGTGACGCCCTGCGTGACCACTGTGGGATCCAGCTTGAGGCGACCTTGTTTCAAGCAGTCGTGGGTATATTCCATGATGTTGAGGACCGGCAGTGCGTCCCGTCCGCCGCAGTAAGTCGGATAGAAAAACTTCGCCGAGCGCGAGGCGTGCCCGCATTCGCCGATGAGCACCTTCCTGGCATTCAGCCGGTGGGCTTCCGCCATAATTTTCTGCACGACCTTTTCCAACACGTGGTCGCTGTAGAACAGACCGTAATTGATACCGTCAAAGTAGCCGGTGCTGATGGTCCAAGTATCCCCCGTCGCCCGAAACACCGCCGCGTTGCCCATCAGGGTTTCCGCTTCCATGAGGAAGTCCGACACCGCCGGCACAAAGAGATATTCTGCGCCCCCTTGGTCAATGGGGAAGGGGATGTCGATGCCCTTCTCGGACTCCATGTCTTCCGACAGGAATTCCAGCGTGTCAAGAAGCGCTGGCACCGGGATGGCCGAGGTGTTGCCGGTTTTGCCTATGAGCTGTTCACGGACGCTGACCACCAGCGCCCGAGGCGCGATGCCAATCTCGGATAAGATATACCGACCGAGGTGCGTCACCAGCGCGTGGTCGATGCCCTGCGGGCATTCGAAGTGGCAGCGGCGGCAGGCGGTGCAGTCGTAGAAGCTGGCAGCCATTTCCTGCACGTCAGCGTCGGTTAGGCCCGGATCGCCCAGCAGCCGTCCCCGCAGCGCTCCTGAAACCGTGAAGTGCCGTCTATAGACCTTCAGCAGCAGTTCTGAGCGGGAGCAGGGGATGTCGCGGTCGTCGCCGGTGGCGAGATATATCTGGCAGTTGGCGGCACAGCGCGAACACTTGGTGCTGACGCGGATGTAGTGCTCCAGTGCCTGCCGGTAGTTCGGATTATGCTTAAGAATCGCCGCCATGGCTTCGAGGAAGCGGCGCGGGCGGTCGGCTGCGTCGAAGTCCTCGACGTGGTACCGTACGCGCAGCTTCTGACGAGCCATGATGTCGGTCTTCTTGGAGTTTGAGAACGCCTTCTGGCGTTCTTCCGGCGAAATTCTGGTGACGGTGTAACCGGACATAGGAAAATCCCTGGACTTTGCGAGAAGCTGAAATCTTAACGAAGCGAGGATCAGAGTCCTTAAGTTTGTTATCTAAAAGCAAGTTTTATACCTCTTTGGTCCGCAGATTACAAGCGCTTGGGGTGGGAATCCTGTCTGCCAAGGAAGGAAGACATTTCAGTCTCGACTTGCGCAGGCAGGGGAATCAAGTCCGCAGGCTGAACCTGCCGAATCATTGAGAACTCCCGACTAAAGAAACTTTAAATTACAAATAATCATATGAAATTCAAGGCTTGAACTCATTGAAAATGAAATACTGTGTAATAATCCTCCAACTGCGAGGTGTTATGGACTGCGATGTGTTAATTCACTTGCACCTCCGCAGGACCATTCCGTTATTTGCGTGTTGTCAATCGAATTAAATTAGCGTTGATTATTGATAATCAATGAGAAATGCTTTAATTTTTCAGAAAGTTAAAAATCTTCGGGAAAAGAATGACGGTTCGGTTTGATGTCAAACTCGGCTTTGCGACGCATGTCGGATCTACGCGAAAGGAGAACCAGGATCGATGCGGGTGGTTTGAGTTAATCGATCCGCCGGGATATGTCATTCTGGTCGCCGACGGCATGGGGGGACATTCAGGAGGCGCCGTTGCCGCTCAGATTGCGTTCAACGCCGTCAGAAAGGTGCTGCTTCGTCCTTTTACGGATCCCTCTATCGCCATCCGCGAAGCCTTCGCCTCGGTGGCGGATTCACTGCAAACCACCGCCAGCCGCCAGCCGCGTCTTAAGACAATGGGCACTACCCTGAGCCTGGCATTGTACACGGGAGGGTTCCTGTTTCCCGCCCACATTGGTGATTCGCGGATTTACCGGATCAACCCTCGGGGCATAAGACAAATAAGCGAGGATCATTCGATGGTTCAAGAGATGGTTCGCCAGGGACTCATCACCTCCGAAGAAGCCCGCTGCCGCACCGATGACAACGTGCTCACTAAAGCCCTCACCGCTTCCCAATTCGATGAACCGGATTTTTACGATGCCTTGGAAATCAAGGCGGGCGACTGCATCCTCGTCTGCTCCGATGGATTGTGGAAAATGGCGTCGGACGAGGAAATTTTCGCCGCTGTCAACGACAGAAAGGCTCAAGACGCCGCCGATGAACTGGTGCGCCGCGCCAATGCCAACGGCGGAGAGGATAACATAGCGGTAGGCGTTATGCAATTCGACATCGCGTAGGTCGGGCTTCCAGCCCGACATGCGCGGGCGCGGAGTCCCTCGCTGCCTGTGGCACGGGCGTCTCGCCCGTGTTTGGTGAGGCGGTCG
>CAZCEM010000133.1:4711-6477 GCA_964497555.1 uncultured bacterium | reverse complement strand
TCGCTGGAATGATGCGTCTTCGACGCATTACCTCTGTTGTAAAAAAGAAAGTGCAACCCTTAATATAAATGGTAAAAATCTCATTTCACCAGCGCTAACTTCTCCCTTTTGACAAATCCTTCCCCTCTCAACATCACTACATATATACCCGCCGCCAGATTCGATCCGTCCAGTAAAATTGAATGTCGTCCGGGGCTGTCCACGCCGTCCCTTAGGTTTATCACTAATCTGCCGGTTAAATCGTACAACGCCAGCCGCACCCTCCCCGCTTCAGCCAAACCATACTCTATCCGCGTCATGGTATTGAAGGGATTGGGATAAATCCCCGCCAGCCCAATCTCCACCGGCGCCGATTCGACGTTTAAATCCCCCACCAATACGCCGTCGGCGCTCCAGACCGGCTCGCCTCGCCGCACTGAGAGGTTCGCAGCCCTCTCCTCCTCGCCGTCCCAGAGCGCAAATGACACCACCGCGCCTTCCGCTGCGCCGTCGATGGCGGCGGTAGCCGGATCATCGCCCCACAGCGCCAGCCCGCACCAGCCTTGTGCATTTATCAACCCTGAGCCAATGGTCTGCCCGTCGCTGAGAGTGACGGCTATTTCCCCTCCCGCAAAGCTCGGCTCGACCTTCAGCAGGGCGCTCATGTTCGCTCCGGTCGGCTTTACAGCCGCATAATGCGGCGCCGCTGGAGACCTTTCCGAAACCGCTGCTTGTCCTTGACCGACATTATAGACCAATTCCACGACGTCGTTGACCTTGAGCTGGTAGCCGAAGCCCTCCGCCAGATTTCCCATGTTGGAGAACTCATAATCGGGCATATAGAACCGTCCCCAGCCATCCTTGGCGATGTCGAGCTGGTCGTGGATGTTCGCCAAAGCCGCCACCGCGTCCACCGGCACATGCGGCAGATAGGAGACCATGTTCCAGCCCGCCGAGAGCGGGATAGGCGTATCCGCTGCCGCGCTGAGCCCCTCGACCATCCACTCCGCGGCCGCGCTGAGGTTGACCTGATAACCCTGCAGGACGCTCCAGTCCACCATATTCGAGAAGCCGTGCGCGGGGCTGTAGAACCGGCCGACGCCGTCCTTGATGAGATTCAATCGTCCCGCCTCCACCAGAGGCCTCATCAGCTCGACGACATCCAACTGCTCCGGCTCAACGTTCAATGAGATTATATTCCAGCCGGCGTCCATCAACACTGTCTGCTCCACCGGACGTCCGACGCCGGGCAGCACTTCCAGCAGAACCGAAAGCCGGGTTTCGCCGCCGGAGGCGTTATGGTTGAAGATCAGGTCGCCCTCAAAGGGCGCTTCCGGCAGTCTGGCGGCGTCGAGGGTCAGGATGAAGTTCTGCGACTCGCCGCAGTTGAGGCGGCCCTGTTCCGGCTCGACGTTGAACCATTCCTTGCGCCCGTCAAGCTGCCAAATCTCAAGCCGGTCGTTCGCGCCGTTGTTGACAGACGTTATCATCACCCAGCTATAGATGTCATATATGTTGGTGATGTCGCAGGCCGACGGCGTGCCGGGCAGTTCGGTTCTGATGGTGGTCACCATCATGGTGTCGGCGTTGTTAGGATTCATCTTGGTGATTATCTGGTCGGCAATCTCAGTATTCCGGTTATAGATGTACAGGGGGTAACCGTCAGGGTCTTCGGGCCAATAGCCGAAGCCGTACATACGCAAGCCCCGCCGGTCGATGCGCCGAACTTCATTGCCGTTGCGGTCCATCGCCACCTCCTTGATGCCCTTGGCCGCCGCCCGCTGTGC
>CAZCEM010000133.1:0-4701 GCA_964497555.1 uncultured bacterium | reverse complement strand
CCATCGCCACGATGTTCATGGAAGTGGTGCTCGCCAGCCACAGCACCTGCCGGTCCGTATCCCAGGCTATGCAAGAGTTGGGATCCCATGGCCCCGCAAACTGACGCATCACCCGGCCTTCCAAGTCTATTGCATAAACGGTGCGCTCGCCTGAGCCCCACAGCCACTCGCCGTCCCAAGCCAAATCGCGCATCCCATAGTTGGACGCCACCCGCTGAGGAAACTGGCGTTCCAGGTTGCCGTTTCGATCCAGCACATATATCGCCGGTCCGTCTTCGCCATAGGAGCCGGCGACATAGAACCGGTCTTCAACGAACGCCACACCGCTGAGCCGGCTGTCGCCCGTCGTCTGGCCCGTCAGGAAGACGTTTCTCAGCTCCCAGGGCTCGGCATTGGCTTCGCCGCGCAGGGCTTTGGAGCAGTTGTAGAACAGCGGTCCATTGCCGGTGTTGGCGACGGAGAAAAGGAACTGCCGGCTGTCGTCCACTGGCAGACGGGCGGCGAACTCGTCCTGCGAAGGCGTGAATTCAGGATGCAATAAGGCGAAGTCCATACGGGTGACCTCGTCTTCGCGGATGTTGATGTTCGCCAGCGTTGAGTCGTTCCAGCCCTGGCAGGACGCAGTTACTGAATATCCATCATCAACGAGGATGTTGTCGATGATATAATGCCCTTGGGCGTCGGTCTCGGCCCAGAAACTGCGGGAGGTTACAACCTGCGCGCCTTCGACTGGCTGGCCGGTGGCAGCGTCGGTTAGGAAGCCTTCCAGGACGCCGGTGCGGAAGTCGGTCTGGGTGACGAACAGCAGCGCCATCTGGTTGGCGATGCGGCGGGCGCCGGGGGGATAGGTGTTCCAGTAGGTGTATTGGATGCCGTCGGAGTCGTCCAGATTGCTGATGCCGATGGTGCAGTAGGGCGTGTCGTTGTGCGCCGGCGAGGCTTCGTTGGTGACGGTTTTGTACTGGAACAGTATCAATCCGTCGCCGGTGACGGTTTCATGCACGGCTGGGTCGTGGAGAACTATCTCGAAGGTTTCGCTGGCGCCGGTGCCGCCGCCGTCCAGCAGCCGCGCCACCGCGTTCCATTCAATGATGAACCGCCCGCCATTGCGGTCGTAATGATACAGAACGGCGCTGTTGTTCACCATCTTCAGATTGTCCCACCAGACGCAGAGCTGCGCGTCGGGACCCAGCGCCTGCCCGATTTGACGGTTGCGGAAATCCCCCAGCACCGACTGGTCGCCGAACGCCGCCCAGCCGTTGGAACAGATGGTGATTTCGTCGAATAACTCGCCATAGTATTGGAAATCGAACGGCAGATCCACACAGACGCTCACATCTTGGTTGTCGCCGGTGTCGCGCAGTTGCAGCTCGGTGCCGCGGAAGTTGTGGTTCTGCATATCGGGGTCAATTTCAATCCAGTTGTAGGTCGGCGCAAGTTCCCAAGCGCGGTCGCCGGAGTCGAAGCATACATAGCCGTATTTGTCAGGTCCCAGCGGGTCGTCCACGTCCTTCTGACCAACGACAATGTTGAAAACAGCAGTGTCGATGAAGCCCGCTTCGGTCTCGATGACCAGCGTCATGGGGATGCTCATGCCGGGGATAGTCAACGGATGGGCGCCCACCCGAAACCGATTTCCGTTTATACGTCCGGTTTGATTGGTCTGGATGGCGTTGTATCGGGCGGCGGCGTCTATCACGCGCAGCATCTCTAATCCGGAGAAGAGCCGTGCTGAGCTGGCGCCGAGCGACTGATGCCCGACGTTGCGCAGAGTCAAGTCCAATCGCTGGACATCGCCCGGATTGAAGCTGCCGGCGGTGAAAATCTGATTCACAACCATCACCTTAGGCGCGTTGACTGTCATCTCGCTCAAGGACTGCCACACGGTCCCGTCGCAGGAAATATCGGCTGCCAACGGTATGAGGCTCTGGTCGGGGCAGGCAGGATTTATTCGAAGCAGGGCGCCGCCTTCGTCGGAGGCGCCGCCTGCGGGTCCTTGCTCAAATTGCAGCGGTTCGCTGACGACCTCCGCCCAGGGGGACAATGATTCCAGCGCCAAGGTCACTTCACCTTCCGGCCGAGTTCCGCCGAAATTGGTGAATTCCACGCGCAGCTCCAAGGTTTCGCCGGGATTGGCGGCGCCGTTGCCGTTGCCGACGCTCTGACCTTCACCGTCGTCATCGACGCCGATGGCGCTCAGCCCTAAAAAGGTATTGGCTTCCTGAACGGAAATCTCCTCAAGATACGGAAGCAGGTTGTGCTTGGTCACGGTTACCATCAGGTCGCCTTCGCTGACAGCATCCGGCTCGATTTCAAACTCCACCACCCCGTCGTCGTCGGTATATCGAGTCAGGTGCAGATCGTCGTTGGCTTTGTAGAGGCAAACCAAAGCATCGGCGATGGGGTCGCCGGTGTCTTCGTCAGTAACAAGAACGGGGAAGCGGCTCCGCCCGACCGCCAGCGACGCCGGATGCTCCACCTCCGGCACCACCGGCACGTCCGACCAGATGATAGAGCCGGCGTCGCCCATGAGGTTGTTCCATTCGAGGAAGTTGGCGTATTGACCGTCGAAGCCGTTGTAGGCTCGCCACAGCTCGTATTTGCCGCCGTTCAGACCCCAGCCGAAGGCGTATAACTGCTGCTTGTAAATAGCCTTCCAGACGCCGCCGGCCATGATGTTGTTGTATTGCGGATGGGTGCCGGCGGTGGCGGTGCCCACCGCGCCGATGCCGCCGCCGCGGGATTTCAGGAAGGCTTCGGTGTATGAGTCTTCGCCCACGAAGGTGCCGGTGTTGCACGATATCGCCAAGATCGGCGGCCAGGGTCCCCGGCGGTTGTCCAGATTGTACAGAACGTTGATGTCCAGACCATTCATGCGGTGATAAGCCCGATAATGGAACACCGAGACACCCCAGGTGAGGCAGTCGTTGATGAAGGGCTGCGTGCCGCTGATGTTGCCGTTCACGTTGTTCAGCCAGCTGCGCACCTCGGTGAAGCCTATCTTCTCCAGTTCCCGTTTGACGTACTGCGCCAAGAACACCTCGCCGATGCCGTTGGTGGTAGATCCCGCCACCACCGCTCCGTGCAGGAAGAACGCGGGATTCCAAGTGTCGGGATGGACTTCGTAGGTGAGTATCTTGTCCACAACTCGGTTCAATTCGTCCAATGTCGTTACGCTGAGGCGGCCTATGGCGATGTCGGACAGCGGGTCGTCGCCGTCCAGGTTGGTGTATTGAAAGTCGCCGGTGGCGGAGGAGGCGGCTAAGCTGATGGCGCCGCTGGCGTCGCCGACGAGGGTGACAAATTCGATCGGATCGTCGGATTCATAGTAATCGCGTATCAAAGCCCTAATTTGGTTTGATTGGGCGTTGTTTTGCATGGTTTCCACCGACACCCGGTGTCCTTGGCGGCGGCGCCATTCGAGCAGCGGCGCCATTGCCGCTGACACGCCGTTGACGTTGGGCAGAATATACAGGTAGGAGGCGCTGTTGAGGTCGTCGCGCGGGGGCTGCGCCGGCGGATTGACCACCAGCGACGCCAGGGCTCGCTGCGCCCAAATAGATTGCTGCCGCCGTTCAGGATTCCGGACGGTGTTCTCGCCCGCGCCTTCATAGACGAGGTCGAAATCCACCGACTCGTTGAAGCGGGCTTCGCCAGTGGCGGGATTATATTGCACGGGATAATAGCGCAGGTTAATCAGTCGGTAGCCGCGCAGCACGGAGGGCGGTCCGATTTCTACCGGCTGGGGGGGCCAGAAGCCGTTGTAGCTGAGAAATTCTGCGGAGGGCTGAACGGCTGTCTGTTCCTCACCATTTATTCGAGGCGCGATTAACGGTTTGAACGAGTCGTCGGTTCGGTATTCGACATTGTTTATCACCAGCCTCACACCGCTTTCCGGAGGAATCAGCACCGACTGCGTAATGAAAGGGAGGTCGGGCCAGCCCTCCCGGAAGATAGTGGGCGCGTCGCCAAGGTTGACTTGTTCGAAGTTGCCGGACGGGGTTTCCACCGTTTCGATGTGTAGGTCTTTGACGGAGATGTTCAACCTCGTCGCGGCGGCGTTGTCCTGCAAAACCGCGATGGTGACGGGATCGCAGGTGGAAAGTGCTGAAAAAGCCAAGGTGACAGGGGGGAGTATCAAAGCAGCCAGGGTCAGAGCGACCACCAAGTCAAGCGTGAAAGCGAGGGGAAAACGGTTCATGTTCGCAGCGCCTCCGTGCCGATTTTAAGTCAAAGGGAGCAGCTTTCCCCTCGGCGGAGGCATCGGATGGTTGCAGCGCCGACCGCCGAGGGATTTTTTACCTATTTTAATAAACATTAGTTAATTTAAAGGAAATTGTCAAGGAAAAAAGCCGCTTCTTGGTTATCAAGGGCTATTTGGCTTATGATTGGATAATTTTGGATTGGGCATCATGCCTTGGGGAACGATTAAGGGTGGCAGATTCTACTGAACATTGCGATTCCAGTTATCAATGCGCCGCTGGCGCATCATTCCAGCGAAAGCTGGAATCCAACTTTCGAACTTTCAAACTTTTAAACTTTTGTTCTTTTGAACTTTTAAACTTCTTAAGACACATCATTACAGCGAAAGTTGGAATACATTATTAAGGGGTGCATTTTCTTTTGAACATTGAAAAAATGCGTCAAAGACGCATCATTCCAGCAAAAGCTGGAATCCAGAGCGATTTGGAACTGGATTCC
>CAZCEM010000132.1:0-6479 GCA_964497555.1 uncultured bacterium | reverse complement strand
TGATATAAGTTGGTTGCTGGAGATTACATCAAACTCTCAATATACAACATGAGCGGGCGGGAGGTGGCTTGTCTGCATGACGACTTCCAGACTGCCGGGAGCTACGAACTGACTTGGAACGCGGCAGGGGCGGCTTCGGGCGTATATGTGGTGCGGCTGGAGGCGCTGGGGAAGGTGGATTCGAGGAAGGTGGTTTTGTGTAAATAAGCTGTCATTAGGTCTCTCCGCCCTGCCGCTCCATCGACAGGGCGTTGTTCTCTTCAATTTTCCGCCCCCCATCTCTACATTCCGCATTCAAATTACTGATTTAAGTTCGTTGTGAATTGAGTCGATATTGCTAATCGCCCATTTATTCATTAACTTTCTACGTTAAAGGTAAAGTCTGCGCGGTCAGCCAGAGATGAGAGCGCAATTCCAATCGATTCCCCGCTCCCTCCAAAGGAAAGCTCAGCGACGGCCTGCATGGACTTCGGCCTTCTATCCTGCCCGGCTGAATTCAGGAGGAACAAACCATTAAACTCACGGCTCACGGGATTGTCGGCGTCTTGGTGTTTCTGACCGCGCTGCTGAACTTCCTCTCAACGGTTGCTCCGACGACCAGCTTCTGGGACTGTGGCGAGTTCATCGCGGCCTCCTTCACGCTCGGCGTGCCGCACCCCCCCGGTGCGCCGTTCTATCTGCTGCTGGGGCGGTTGTTTTCCATGCTCCCCCTCGGCGAAAACATCGGCTACCGAGTCAATCTGATATCCTGCCTGGTATCGGCGCTGACGATTCTCTTCCTGTACCTCAGCACGGTTCTGATAATCCGCCAGTGGCGCGGTCTGGAGAAGACCGTCGCCGACAAGCTTACCGTCTATGGCGGCGCCGCGGTGGGCGCGCTGGCGTTCGCCTTCTCAAACAGTTTCTGGTTCAATGCGGTCGAAGCGGAGGTCTATGCCATCAGCATGTTTTTCACCGCGCTGGTGTTCTGGCTGGCGCTGCTATGGCTGAATTACAACGAAGTCCCGCTGGGCAACCGAATCCTCTTGTTTATGTTTTATGTGATTGGGCTGTCAACCGGCGTACACCTGTTGAACGTGCTTGCAATCCTGTCGATAGTGTATATCATCTCTTTTAAGAAATATCCTGCGACTGTCGGATCCTTTATTATTACCGCTATCATCGGCGTCGCGGTCACCGGCGCGATTTACCCGGGCATAATCCAAGGACTGCCCCTGCTGATAAAAATCGGCACCATCTGGCTGGTCATACCGCTCCTGATGGGGATCTTCGTTCTGGCTGTTTATCTTCTGAAGAAGGACTACCGGGTGGGAGCGTTTGCCCTGTTCGCGGCGCTGTTGTTTGTCATAGGCTACTCGTCATATATTTACATCAAGATCCGGTCGGGAATGAATCCGTTCTTGGATGAGAACGATCCCGAAACCTGGGCGGGACTGCTGTCCTACCTCAACCGCGAACAATACGGCACCGAAAGCCTGTTCGCCACCATGTTCAAGCGCGCGGCGCCGTTCTGGACCTACCAGATAAACAAGATGTACATCCGCTACTTCAACTGGCAGTTCCTCGGCGGTCAAGGCACACCCCTGCTGCTGTTCCCGTTCTTCTTCGGGCTAGTGGGAGCGGTGCATCATTTCTTTCGCGACGCCAAGCACGCCTTTGTGGTGCTGGCACTGTTCTTCATGACCGGTCTGGCGATTATTCTCTATGTCAACCAGCCGGATCCGCAGCCCCGCGACCGCGACTATTCCTATGTCGGATCCTTTTACGCCTTCGCGATCTGGATAGGCATCGGCGTTGTCACCCTCATTGAAACCCTTCAGGAGAGTTTCAAGAAGACAAATCCCGCCGTGGTGGCGACGGTCGTCGCCCTCATAGCCCTGCTGCTGGCACCGGTTCAGATGTACATTAAAAACCACCACACCCACAACCGTCAGGGCAACTACGTCGCGTCGGATTACTCCTACAACCTGCTGAACACCTGCGAACCGGACGCCGTTCTATATACCAATGGCGACAATGACACCTTCCCGCTGTGGTATCTGCAGGTTGTGGAAGGCGTCCGGCGGGACGTGAGGGTGGTGAATCTAAGCCTTCTGAACACCGGCTGGTTCATCCAGCAGATCCGCGACCAGGAGCCGAAGGTTCCCTTTTCGAGCAAGATAAGCGATTACTACATCAATACGGTCGTCGAATCGCGCGACGCCAGCGCGTTGCTCGACCGGCACTGGAAACAGCAGCAGAGGGTGTCCATCGACGGGCCGAACATCGACTCACCCAACATGGTTTGGAACGTTCCGGCAGCGCTGTCCTATCCGGTGGGCGTGGGCGGCAGGACCGAGTACTTCCTGCGGGTTCAGGATCTGATGATACTCAACACCATCGCCGCCAACCATTGGAAACGTCCGATATACTTCGCTGTTACGGTCTCCGATGACAACCTCTGTGGCCTTCGGAACATACAGAATCCGGCGGAAAATTTTCTGGCTATGGAGGGACTGGCATTCAAGCTGCACCCCCACGCCGTTCCTCTGGTCGATGGCGGACGCATTGCGGAGAACATGTTCTACAAGTACCGCTACCGCAATTTGGACAATCCGAAGGTTTATTTCAACGACAACATCGAAAAGCTGCTGGGGAACTACCGGCAGGGGCTAATACAGTTGGCCTTCACCTATTTGACCGAAGCCAAAGACCAGGGCGACAGCAGCGTAGAGGGCGAGGACCTGCCTCTGATGGAGCGCATCACCAAGTTGGATTCCCTTCGGCCCAACGTTAAAGCCCTCACCGCGCTGCAGTACATGGAGAAGATTGTTCCTGAAGATAATATTCCCATCTCTTACGACCTCATCAGGCTGCAGATTGGGCGCCTGTATTCTTCCTTGGGCCGGCCGGAAGAGATGAAGAAGCAGCTCGACAAGCTGGTCGCGCAAAATTCTCCCCTCGACTTTCAACGCGCCTACGAATACGCGGTGTATTATCTGTCCGAAGCGCTGGCTTACGAGGAGGCGCAAAAGCTGCTGGATTACTGTCTCACACTCAATCCCTCGGCGGACACCTACCAACGGGTGGCCTACGCCTGGCTGCAACTGGGACCGGATTCGGGCTATGCCTGCGACGTGCTCACCCGTTACTTAAGCGAGCACAACGACCGTCAGAGCCGGCTGCGGATTGCCGCCCAAGCCGTGATGCTGGGCATGGACTACTACGCGCTGTCCATCTACGAGGCTTTATGGCAGTCTAATCCGGGCGACCGGGCGGCGTTGGAGGGACTGGTGGAAATCTACAAACGCAAGGGCAGCTACGACCGCGCGCTGACGCTGGTGAAAGACTGGCTGGGGACTTATCCTGACGACGCTGGCATGATTCAAAAAATGAATGAGATTCAGAATCTAATTAATTACCGATGAAGGGTGTTGTCAGGCATAAATCTTGCTGAGAGTCAGCGTGATAATCCCTCACGCGGGCGGACGGGACATTCTCAAGCGCTGCTTGGAATCGCTCGCCGCCTCCGAAAGTGTTGTCCTTGAGACGATTATCGTCCACAACGGCCCGGTGGATGATATCGAGGGGGGGTATTAGCTCTATCAGATAATGCGCATATTTTGCGCTATGAGTGCAATCTGGGCTTTGCCGGCGCCTGCAATCGCGGTGTCGAGGCCGCGTCCAACGAATTGGTGTTTCTGTTGAACAACGACGCGGTGGTTGAGCCGGATTGCCTGGCGAGGCTGGCGGAGCGGATGTCTGCGGACGAGGACATCGGCGCCGCGCAGCCGAAGATCCGCTCCTTGATCTTGCCCGACAAATTCGACTACTCCTCCGCGGCAGGCGGCGAGATGGACGTTTATGGCTTCCCCTTCGCACGGGGGCGGGTGTTCGATTCGCTGGAGACCGATAAGGGTCAGTATGAAGACGAGCGGCGGGTGTTCTGGGGTGCCGGCGCCGCCTTGATGTTGCGAAAGTCGCTGTATCTACAATGCGGAGGGTTGGAGGAGCGGTTTTTCGCGCACATGGAGGAGATAGATCTGCTGTGGCGGATGCAGCTTCTCGGTAGCCGGGTGATAGCGGCGCCGTCAGCGGTCGCTTGGCATCAAGGCGCGGTCACCATACGCGGCGGCTCATTCAGAAAGCTGTACCTGAACCATCGCAACAGTTTGGCAATGTTGTTCAGAAATTATAGTTTTTCTTCGCTGGTCAGATATTTCCCCCTTCGACTTGTGTTGGACGCCATTCTTTCATTATATTCTATACTTCGAGGGGATTTTGTGCGTTCAGGCGCGGTTTTTCGCGCGAACTGTTGGTTCTGGATGTCTTTGCCTTATCTTATAGGCAGCAGGCGCCGCATTCAGCGAACGCGGCGCACCTCGGAGACGGACATTCTGGAGCGGCTTTATCGCCGGTCCGTCGTTTGGCAGTACTTTGTCAAGCGAAAAAAAACCTGGAAAGAACTTCAAGCGCGGATGCCGGCGATAAATCGGTCCACCCCCGGTGGATTCGACGGCAGCCAAGGAAATACTAACTATTGATACCATTCACGGAGGCAACAACCATGCGTAACTTGGTTGGGGTGTTGGCGGTCGCTATAACGGTCCTTCTTTTAGCACCCGGTTTAACCCAGGCTGATCAGAAATTCGAAAGCGAGAAGAAATTCTCGATTGATTTGAGATTAGGCGCCGGTTACTACGCGATGCAAGATGTGAACGACTATCTCCCTGAGACGGAGTTCCTCTCCTATCCCGGCAAGACCGACGACAACATCAATCTTGGTTCTCAGTTAGGTTTCGGTTTCGGTTACCGGATCATAGATAACTTCGGATGGATGTTCGGATTCAACTTTTTGTCCGCGGGCGTTCCGGTGGCCATGGAAGGCAAATATAAAAAGAATGCCTTTTATCCCCAAGCGCTGGGCGCTGAAAGCTGGGTCGAACAAACCGTCAGCGGCAGCGAACTCTACATCCTGCCGACCTGGTACTGGGACTGGGGTAAGAGTAAGGAACTCTGCCTAAGTTTGGGCCCGGCTTTTTACCGCGCCTCTCTCGACCGCACCATCTCGATCGTGCGCACAGCCGGTTCCAACGCCAATCCTTCCGGCAGCTTCACTAAAGCTAAGGGCACCTCGCTGGGGTGGATGCTCGTCGGCGGACTTGAGATCCCGATGATGAAGTCCACCGACCTGTTCATTCAAGTCGGCGGCCGGATTGCGAAAGTCGGCGAGATCGCTTACAAAGACCAGAACGACGTGGAGACCACGGTCTGGATGAATACCAGCAGCAATGCCACCATGGCGGTTGATTTCTCGGGCGGCTTCCTGACCGTCGGCATCCGCACCTACTTTGCACCCTCTGAAGAGTGGCGCAGTCTGAAGTAGAATTAGAGCCTCAGATCCCGGTTTGGGAAGACGTCGTCTGTCCTGTATGTCCGAAAGAGACGGCCGCCTCTTTATTCATCGAATGCGGCGACCGCTTTCGAGAACCGAAATTTAAAAACTACCGCTTGGTGAGATGCCGGGGATGCGGTCTGATTTACCTCAATCCCCGCCTCACCGCTCAAGCGTTGCAAGCAGCATATCGAGAGGAAGGGTATGACCCCTTCCTCTCGCTGCAAAAGCCACAACGTACATTTGCTCGAGCCTATTCCGCCGCCCGCCGCTGGGCGCACGGATGGAAAAAAAGGCTGATTCGAAGGTTCACACCCCCAGGCTCGCTGATCGTTGATGGCGGCTGCGGGACTGGAGAATTCCTTCATCATCTGAGGGAAGAATACCGTGTTTGCGGCTATGAGCCCGAACCGAACGCCGCCCGTTGGGCACGCGAACGGCTCGGGCTTGATGTTTTTACCGGAGACCTGTCAGCTTTCCTCGCTTCCGGTAGAATCGCGGAAGGCTCAGTGGATTTGCTGACGCTGTGGCATGTACTGGAACATGTTCCCGCTCCGAAGCTGGAACTCCAGCGGATTAGTTCCCTTCTTTCGCCCGACGGCTGTCTGTTGCTCGGGGTTCCCAACATCGCCTCGTTCGATGCCAGACTCTACGGCGCAGCTTGGGCCCCGCTGGACGCTCCGCGCCATCTGTGGCACTTCACACCCGCGACCATGGTCAAGCTCGCCGGCCGCGCGGGTTTTCACTTAAGGCGCCGGGGTCTGATGCCGCTTGATCCCTTCTATAATTCCCTATTGAGCGAACAACTTAGCAGCGTCATGGATCCTGGCAAACGCTGGCTTGGCATCGCTCGCTTTCCAACCGCCATTCTGGGTTCGCTGGGATTCGGACTCTTGACCGGCAACCATTCAAGCGTGTACTATGTCTTGTCAAATGAATAGACCTCGTCTGGCGTTGATGATGCTCATCGTCGGTCTGACGCTGCTGGACTGCACTGTGCTGCCGCGTTCCATCGGCGTAGAAGGCTCGCTGGTCATTGCGGCGGATCCCGCAGACAGGCCCATAATTGAACCGCATCTGAGCCGCAGTTTCGGACGAATCATTG
>CAZCEM010000131.1:1037-6514 GCA_964497555.1 uncultured bacterium | reverse complement strand
CTCGGAGGCCCAACCTACGCGCTTTGAAGGGGCTATTTTCTGGGAAATGACAGCGTAGGACCAAATGAATTTGCACCGAAATAAAGCGTGAACTCTTTGCTTTGGAGTCTTAAATCAAGACGTTCTAATATCTGCCGTGCGTTAGAGGATCCAGCTTATCAAGCCAGGCGGCGCCGACCACCCCCGCCCAATTGCCCAGCTCAGCGGGACGAACCTCAAGATTCTTCACGAATTGCTTGAAGGCTCGCTGCCGCAGCTCCAGTTCAAACGGCTCGAAGAGATATTTCCCCACCGCCGCGACGCCGCCCCCAATAATAATCAACCGCGGTCCGAACACATTGACCAATCCCGCCAATCCAATCGCCAATGTCCTTCCCACCCAGGCGAAGACCTCCCGCGCATCCGGATTGCCGGCTTCAGCCAGTTCCTGCGCAGCTTTAATGCTGGTAATGTTAGCGTCCGGACACCTCTCGCGCAGCTTTCGATGAATGCCCTCCGTTCCTATGAAAGCCTCCATACAACCTGAGGCCCCGCACGAGCAGCGCGGTCCGGCAAGATCAATTGGTATATGACCCAGCTCGCCGCCGCCGCCTTCGTAACCGCGGATAAGCGTCCCATTGGAAACCAGCGCCCCGCCGATGCCGGTGCCCAAGGTGACGGTGATGAAATACCTCTCGCCTTGCGCCGCGCCCACCATGCTTTCGCCAAAGGCCATACAATTGGCGTCATTGTCCAGCAGCACCGGAAGCTTCAATCTTTGCGACAAATCGTCCGCGAGATTTTGACCTATCAAGGAGCAGATATTAGGCGAGAAGAGCACTCGACCCCACTGAACGTCTATCACGCCCGCTGCGCCCACTCCAACCACTTCAACGGTACTTGAGGCTTCAACCGAAAGCCGCTGGATTATTCCCGTCAAGTCGGACAGGAGGCGCGGGTAGTCATCGCAGGATTCGTTCGGCTCGCTGATACGCTGCAGAAGCTGACCTTCTGGATTAACTTCGCCAGCCTTAATTCTCGTGCCGCCTAAATCGATCCCAATTCGGCTCATCGGCTATTTCCTTCTAACCACCGCCTGCCAGAAGCCGCCCTCTTCATAACGAAACTCCACCCTAGCTTCATCGCCGGGATACAGGCGTAGTGATCCGATAGTGTGAGCGCCGGGCTCCGGACTGACTTCCAAGGCAATGGAGAGGAACGGCTCGATGCCGGTCTGCTGAAGACGGTATTCACGGTCAGAGAGTCGGTTCAAGGTCACGCGGCCGCCGTCGCGCTCGAAGCTGATGGTGGTCAAGCCCCAATTGGGCGGTATATTCGGTCGCAGCGTCAGATAGGGTCCACGTCGCTGGTCAATGCCGATGAGATGCTCTGTCACCAAGCGTACATATTCGGCGGTGGAAGTAAGATGCAATCCATTGCCGACAGCGTCCCGCTCCAGTTCGCCGGGTTCAGCGTTCTCGGCTTCTGCCAGACCACCATAGACAGTTTGACCGATAACCCGCCTTGTCAATTGATACACCAATCCCACTAAGCTGTCGGTTTGTTCGGATGTTGCCAGCAGGTCACCCAGCAAACCAGCGCTCCAGATTAAAACGTCTCCCTTCGCCATCGTGCCCTCCGGGTCGTCCTCATAGCGATAAACATGCCCCGATTGATAGTCGGGCTCCAGCGGCGACAGGCTTCGGAAACCCGCCAGCCCAAGCATGTCGTTTTCCTGCGCCCAAAGGATCGTTTTAACGGCTTTGCGATGGTCGGCGCTGTCATACCAGCCCAACGACAACGGAATGGAGATGCGCCTCTCCGGGTGTTGCTCCGGCAATACCTTTCCGGGCGCCAATGGATCATCGACAAAGGTCAGACGGTCGTTCCATTCCATGTTCTGGAAGCTGCCAAACGGAACCAGCACGCAGTTTCTGAGTATCGGCACTCGAAACTCGCCCTCGGTGGTGGCGGTGACGTACTCCATCCATTCCTTACCGCAGGCGCTCTCACCAGCGCCGTCAATCAGCGACAGCGGCAAGCCGATGACCAGCGTGTGGACGCGGGGATAGGAGCGCAGCCAGGCGCGCAGCTTGTAGAATAGCAACTGAGACTCAATCACGGCGCCGGGTCGCGCCGGACTCGATGAGCCGCTCCATAGGAAATCAGCGCCTTCATTCGATTGCACCAGACCGACAGACAGTCGGTGACGACAAGTGCCCATTAAATCTTCAGCGAATGCGACCGCCATTTTATCGTCGCGCACGGCGGAAGGTTCTACAAAGCGGCTGCGCAGCTTGCTGTATGCGGCGGCTGCCAGCCCTGCGATTTCAGGGATGCGGTATTCGGGACCCTCTTCACGGATCGCGCCGGGGAACATCCCCTCCGAGTCCGAGCCATCCTGAGGACACCGGGCGTCCGCGATGGACTCCAGGACGCGGAAAGCCTGATCCAGCGTTATCCCGGCCGCCACCGCGCCTTCTATCGACAAACATGTATGCCAACCGTCAGGCCAGGGACTCAACGGCAGTCCGGTTAGAAAATAAACCGAGCTGTCCTTTTCAAACTGAAGGTTATGCACCATGAGCCGCGCCCAGGCAAAGGCGTGTTCAAAGAACTTGTCCTCGCATCGCAGCGACAAATCGGACAACAGCTTAATTGTGCGCCGGCGGCGCTCTTCACGAAGTGTTTTATGTCTTTCCAGCAAGTCTCGCGCCGCGGAGAGAGCCGCGCCGGAGTCCGCACCCCACCCGAAGGCGTAATACTGAAGTCCGCTGCTCTCGTCGAGGAATTCGCCCGCTGACCAACCCACCGCCACCTCTGGACGACCGGTCAACTCCGATAGTGGATACTGGATGCGGTGCTGCTTTTCGGAAAGCCTCAGTTGGCAGGATCCCTCCCCGGCCACCGCCAGACAGCCGCCGAGGGCGTCTCGACGACGCACAATGAGAGTTTTCTGCTCCCTGCTTGCAGAAACGATATATTCCGGCGATTCCTCGCGGTCCAGACGGCGAAAGTCAAAAATCGGTCGGAAGATTACGCCGCCGCGCTGACGAGGGTCAATGGCGACCAGCATTCCGGGGTGGCGCCAAGGCATAAATATTTCGACCGTAACTCCCCCGATATAGCAGCGTCGCAACCAATCGGGATGAACCAATACATACTCCGGTTCACCGACCAGAGATTCTCCCTCGGGCGATAGTATCTCCCATCCCGCAAGAAGACGACTCTCAAGACGGCAGAATCCGTATTCGCTGCGCAAGGGGCGCTGAAACGCATCCTCGTAAAGGAAATCGCCCAAGCCGTCGGTTAGCGCAACCTGTCTTTCAATCCCCGCATAAAGTGTGTCAACCAGCGACGGCAGGTAGATTTGTTCCGGCTGAGAACTCTCCTTTCGCAGGCAGCCAATCAGCAGCATTAAGCATAAACCGGTTGCCAGAATGCAGGTCGACAGGCGGGCTTTGCGACTCATCTTTTCAGCTCCTTCTTCAATAGCCTCAACACAAAATACAGTAGTGTCGCTTTTTACATTATCGGACAGACTCTGAAAGTTCGTCCCGCAGAAACATGGAGACGCCCTGACGCTTTGGGCTTGCTGTTACTTCACAATTGTTATCGGAGCATTCAACCATCGATTTTCCTGACGAACGCCGATGAGATAACGACCTGCCGGATAATCGTTGAAATCCATCGGCAGCGAAAGACGACCGGACTGCGGTGCGTCTGCCGCTCCGAGCTTGACGCATCGACCCATCGAATCGAATACCCGCCATCTCAAGCTTCCAGCGTTCAGGTTTTCAATCACCAGATTCACCCGACTGTTAAATGGCTGCGGATACAACGACAGCAGACGGATTTCGCCGTTGGAACCGGTTTTTCGTTCATAGCCGGCAGCGCCGTTCCATCGGGTGCAGGCGGCAGTGAGATTCTGTCGCAGGTCTGCGATGTCATCACCGGCGAGAATGGCAAATCCGAAAGCCGGAGAATTGGCGCCCGGATCCAGAGCAAAGGGCGCGGATCCCACCAGTTGAGAATAATCTCCTGGCTCCAGGTTTTCAGCCTGCTGGAATCCGAGTTCCATCAACCGCCACTTGGCTTCGTCGCTCCAGCGGCTCCAGATTCCGTTGGGCCAAGCGTCCTCGTTGTCGATGGCGACGTAAAAGTCGGTCGGAGCGCTCAGAAGCGATACCCCGAAAACTGGAAACTGGCTGCCGGTATGACTCATCCAGCCGAGTCTCTCTTCCGCGTCCCATTGGCAGAGGTTCTGGTCGGACTGGATGACGTCCCAATCGAGAAACAGCGCCAGCCTCAAGCCTTCCAGCGGCAAAAGCCCTCCATTGTGGACGACATAGGATACCAGCACAAAATCGTCCTCCGGCGGGGCGTTGTAAGTAACGCTTCGCTGAGTGACGCTTATATTAAGCGGCCGCAAAGAGCCGTTGTCGTTGAAACTGGCGGTCGTGGAGAACGCTCCGTTCTGATGGTCCACCAGCCTGAAATCAGGCGTCGTGGTTCTGAAATCAAACCGCACCGCATTGGAGTCGCCGAAAGCGCAGTCCGACACGAGGTTTGGAGCCTTCCCGACCATGACCGATCCATGGAATAACGCCGGCAGTCCTTTGGGCGGATAGCGCAGCCCCTCACCGACTGATTCCCGATCGACGTAGTTGTAATAACCCAGCGCTCCGAAGTTGGTGACGGTGAAGGCGATGCTGCCGTTGTCGTGGGTTAACAGCTCCGGCTCAGCTTGAAAACTGAAGGGAATGCTCTGCGCAGCGACGCCTTCGCCCTCAAGATGGAGTGAACACTTGAACTCGTGCCCCGCCAGAGTGATGCGGTCGATTATGCAGACGAAGGGATGCAGGTCGTTGGAGGCGCTGGCGCCGGGGGCGATCAAGCCGAAATCCTCAAGCTGGTGGGAAACGTTAAGCAAGGGGTCGGAGCTGGTTATCCGACCCGAAACCGTCGCAGGTCGGGTGAGCAGGTTGGTGATGGTGAAAGAGATATTCACGTCCTCCCGGGGTTCCACCACGCCGTCGTGGTCGGAGGAAGCGCCTTCCTCAACTAAGCAGCTGGTCATCTCCAGCCCCGGTTGTTCATCGGCGAGCGCCCGGTACAAGTTCAACCGACCTCGGCCCACCGAATCGGCATGGACGGGATTTAAGCCTTCAATGGGGTCGGCGGACAGGATGATTTGCAGCCGGATCTGCGCCGCCGTCCAGTCGCGATGAATCGATTTGACCAGCGCGGCGACGCCTGACACAAGGGGCGTTGACATGGAGGTGCCGGTGGCCACACCGAAGTCCTGGGGGGATCTGCCTGGAATGGAGGACAGGATACTCACGCCGGGAGCGCAGATGTCAACCCAATTGTTGTAGTTGCTTATGGAGGCCAGATGGTCAGCCTCATCGGACGCTGCGACTGCCAGCACGTTTGAGTAACCGGCGGGGTAGTGATCGAACGGCGCTGGAGTGGTGGCGGTGTTGTTGCCGGCAGCA
>CAZCEM010000131.1:0-1027 GCA_964497555.1 uncultured bacterium | reverse complement strand
AGCGCTCCCTGATCCTCGGCGAATTCAGCAGTGAGGCGTTCGACGTTGGAGGGTGAATTGCTGCCCCAGGACAGATTGATGACGTCGGCGCCCATAGCCGCGGCATAGATGACCGCTTCATAACCGCGGTAGATGCTGCGGCCGCTGCCGGTGCGGAGCGGCATTATGCGGCAGTTCCAGGCGACACCGGCGATGCCGTAGTTATTGTCGGAGGCCGCGGCGGCAATGCCCGCCACGTGGGTGCCGTGGTTATCGGTTCCGCCGGGGCGGGGGTCAGAGTCATCATCGTAGAAATCCCAGCCGTAACTGTCATCGACGAAGCCGTTTCCATCGTCATCGACGCCGGTTTCTCCGTTCAACTCGGCATAATTCTTCCAGCGTTTCTGAATTAGGTCGTTGTGGTCTATGTCAACGCCGACATCCACAATGGCGATTACGACCGAGCTGTCGCCAATGGAGATGTCCCATCCAGGGAGAGCGGCAATTTTACCCAGCGACCATTGCAGGGGAAAGTAAGGATCGTTCGGGGGAGCGTCAACGCCGGCGTGGTCTTCGCGGGGAATGCCGCAAGTGTATCGTATCGGATCCAGCTCAGCCCACAACACTCCGTCCAGATTTCGCAGTTTAGCCAGCGTTGCTTTGAGGTCGCGGGAGTCATCGAGCGTCAGTTTGAAAACACCGCTGAATACCGGATTATCCGCGACCGAAGACGGCAGGCGCAGCATTTGGATCCTGCGCGCGTCATCGAAGGAGTCACGACTAGGCGCCAGTTGAGACTGCCAAATATCGGACGGATGACCGTCCGGCGAGCAGTATTCAGGCTCTAACTTAAAAACAACCGCCGGTTGATGGGGCGACGGCGCTGCGACGGCCGGCGTCGCGCCCATCAACAGCAAAGAAAGCCAGAACACCGAAACCAGTAATGCGCGAAACACGGCGCTGATTTCTCCTTAAAATCATTGGATCCAATACTTAGGGTTTGCTGAAAAACTCCTGATTTTATTGCTGTTTGCTGCTGTTTTTTGGT
>CAZCEM010000130.1:0-6533 GCA_964497555.1 uncultured bacterium | reverse complement strand
CTTCCAGCCCGAGGAGAGCGGGCTGAAAGTCCGCCCTCCAAGTAACACAGGCGTTGCTGGTCTATTTTTAAAACCATTCGCAGAGTTCAATCCGAGATACACCAAATGAGCATATTAGTTGACGAAAACACCCGCCTCGTCGTGCAGGGCCTCACCGGCGGCGAAGGCACTTTCCATACTGAGCAGATGCTCGCCTATGGAACTAAGGTTGTGGCCGGTGTAACACCTAACAAGGGCGGCACCCGGCACCTGAACGTTCCAGTTTTCAACTGCATGGCTGATGCGGTCCGGGAAACCGGTGCTAATACATCGGTGATATTTGTCCCGCCGGCGTTCGCCGCTGACGCGGTGATGGAGGCCGCTGACGCCGGCATCAAGCTGGCGGTCTGTATTACCGAAGGCATCCCCACTCGTGACATGATGGACGTGGACCAGTACTTGAAGAATCGCTCGATGCGGTTAGTTGGGCCCAACTGCCCCGGCGTCATCTCCCCCGGAAAAGCGAAAGTGGGCATCATGCCGGCATTCATTCACACGCCGGGTCATGTCGGTGTAATATCACGCTCCGGCACCTTGACCTACGAAGCTGTGGGGCAGTTGACTAATCGGGGGCTGGGTCAATCCACCTGCATCGGCATCGGAGGCGACCCCATCGTCGGCACCAACTTCATAGACCTGCTTCAGATGTTTGAGGAGGACCCGGGCACCGATGCCGTCGTTCTAATCGGCGAGATTGGCGGAACCGCTGAGGAACAGGCCGGTCGATATATAAAGGAGCACCTGACCAAGCCGGTGGTGGCGTTCATCGCCGGTCAAACCGCTCCCCCCGGACGCCGCATGGGCCATGCCGGCGCAATAATTGCGGGCGGCAAAGGCACCGCGGCTGAGAAGATTAAGTCTTTGCGCGAATCGGGAGTCCACCTCGCGCCAAGCCCGGCGGAAATCGGATCCACGCTGAAGAATCTTCTTTAGTGGATGGAGTGATTGTATAAATTTATAAGGGAATGTCGTTCATGGCTGAGACGGAAGTAACGCCGACCCCCGTCGTCGCCACCGATGAGGAATGCGTCAAGGTGACCGACGAGGTTCTAAGCGCCACTACCAGTGACGGACTGACCCGGGTTATAGTGAATCTCGGATTCTGCAAAGGCTGCGAGATTTGCGTCGAGGTCTGCCCCAAATCGGTATTGCGCATGGTGGTGGCGATGGACCGCTGGGAAGGCGCAACGGTCGAAATTGTGGACATTGACGCCTGCACCGCTTGCATGTTGTGCGAAAATCAATGCCCCGATTTCGCAATTGAAGTTTATACCGAGAAGAAGAAGAAAAAGGAGGCAGAAGCTGTTGCCCGAAACAAAACATACGGGAAGGAAGGTTGTGTTCTGGCCGGGCAACGAAGTGATTGCGGAGGCCGCCTTGGCGGCCGGCTGCCGATTCTTCGGAGGTTACCCTATCACGCCTTCCTCTGAGATCGCCCATTTAATGTCGTATCGGCTGCCCATGTTCGGAGGCAAGTTCCTCCAGATGGAAGACGAAATTGCGGCAATGGGCGCGGTAATCGGCGCCTCGCTCGCCGGCGCCAAAGCCATGACTGCCACCAGCGGTCCCGGCTTCTCCCTCAAACAGGAAAACATCGGCTACGCCTGCATGATTGAGGTGCCCTGCGTAGTGGTCAATGTCATGCGCGGCGGGCCTTCGACCGGTCTTCCAACCGCACTGGCGCAGGCTGATGTCATGCAAGCCCGCTGGGGCACCCACGGCGACCGAGCGGTCATAGCTCTCACGCCGGCCTACGCTCAGGAAATTTACCTGGAGACCATCCGCGCCTTTAATCTGTCGGAGCGTTTCCGGCTGCCGGTTTATCTGTTGCTCGATGAGGTATTGGGTCACCTTTCAGAAAAACTGGTGATTCCCGACCCTTCGGAATATACCTTAGTTGAGCGGCCTCGTCCGACAGTGCCGCCCGATAAGTACTTCCCTTATGACTCATCCCAAAGCGATGTGCCGCCCATGGTGGACTACTTCAGCGGCTATCGCTGGCACACCACCGGTCTGAATCATGACCAGACCGGATTCCCCACCACCAATCCCGCAATCTGCCAACGCGAAGAAGAGCGCATGATGGACAAGGTCTATAACCACCTTGACGAGATCGAGAAGTATGAGCAGGTTCAGACCGACGATGCGGAGATTCTAGTTTTCGCCTATGGATCATCAGCCAGAGCCGCGGCGGTGGCGCTGAAGGACGCCCGCTCCAAAGGTCTGAAGGTGGGGATGCTGCGACCGTTGACGCTTTGGCCCTTCCCGGAAGCCATAGTACGGAAATTAGGTAAGCAGGTGAAAGCTATCGTGGTGCCGGAGTGCAATCTGGGGCAGATGCTCTACGAAGTCGAACGGGTCGCCCGCTGCCAAGGTCCCGTAGTGGGAGTTCACCGACTTGGCGGCGTGCCGATATATCCCGGCGAGATACTTGACAAGCTCGAGGAGGTGGCAAGATGACAGTCAGACTGGCGCGTTATCTGCGCATGAACCGCCTCCCGCACATGTGGTGCCCGGGTTGCGGCATCGGTATTGTGGTAAAGGCGATGTTATCCGCCCTAGACGATCTGGATTGGGATCCCGTTGACACGGCGGTCATATCCGGCATCGGCTGCACCTCCCGCGCCCCCGGCTACTTGAACATGAACACCCTGCATACTACGCACGGACGGGCGCTGTCCTTCGCCACCGGAATCAAGATGGTTCGTCCCGACAAGCACGTGATAGTCATCTCCGGTGACGGCGACGCGACCGCCATCGGCGGCAACCACTTGATTCACGCCTGCCGTCGTAATATCGACATCACGCTGATTATCGTCAACAACAACATCTACGGCATGACCGGCGGGCAGTACTCTCCAACCACACCGCTGGGAGCCCGCGCCGCGACAACGCCCTGGGGCAATATCGATCCAGCATTCGATCTGGCTGAGATGTGCAAAGGCGCGGGGGCTTCTTATGTGGCTCGCGCGCAGGTTGGGTCAGCGCTGCAGATGCGAAAGCTCATCAAGGACGGCTTGCAGCATCGAGGTTTCTCGGTCATCGAAGCGCTGTCCAACTGCCATACCCAATATGGCCGCCGTAATCGTCTGGCGGATCCGATTGAGCTGATTAACTTCATCTCCAACCAGACCATCAATGTCCGGCAGGCTGCCAAGAAGACGCCGGAAGAGTTGCAAGGCAAGATTCTGGTGGGTTTATTGCACCATGATACCACCCGCCTGGAGTATTGCGACGCTTACGACCAGGTGATACAAAAAGCCCAAGCCGCAAACAGGGGGTAACCAGCGAGGTTATAATGATTGAGCATTACGAAGCCAGGTTCTCAGCGGTGGGCGGTCAAGGCATTCTCCTCGCCGGGGACATCCTCGCTGAAGCAGCCATTGTGTACGAAGGGCTTAACGCGGTTGACAGCCCCACTTATACCGCTCAAGTGCGGGGCGGACCTACCAAGGTGGACGTCATCCTTGCCAAAGACACCATTCTGTTCCCGCGTACGACCGCCATTGATTTCATGCTCTGCCTGGCGCAGAGGTCCTGGGACCAATTCGGATTCGATTTGAAGCCGGGGTGCATCATCCTCATCGACCCCTCGCTGGTTCACAAGATAGACGACAAAACTTACTGGGTGTACCGGCTGCCCATCATCGAGATGACCAAGACCCACATGAAACGCATGGTCTATACCAGCGCCGTATCGCTGGGAGCGATGATTGGCTTGACGCAGGTGCTGCCGACGGAATCGGTGGAGAAGGCTCTGCTGGATAAAGCCCCCAAGGGTACCGAAGAGCCCAATCGAAAGGCGTTCTACCTCGGTTATGAAGCCGCTCGGGAGTTGTTGCGGTGATGAGCCGGTCATCAGCGTCTGCGCGCCTCGGCTCAGAATAATCGGCAATGCCGTCGAACTCGGACGGATTCTGAAAGTCCACCCCCTCTAAAGGAGGTGGCAATTCAGCCTCTCGCCGCATGGCGTTTTCACTGAGAATGGGCTTCTACACCCAGGTCAAACGTCTTGAATGACCTGTGGAAGGTTACCCATTATGGTGAAAGTAAGCGCAGTCCGAGCGTTCTTTTCAAGCCTGAGAGTTATCGGATGGCTTAGGAGGGATTCTCCCTCTAAGTTTAACATTGCTCTGGCGGAGCGAAAACAAAAAAAGCGAGTTCCATGGAACGAACCTTAATGATAATCAAGCCGGACGGCGTTAAGAAGCGTCTGATCGGGGAGATACTTCGCCGCGTTGAAGGCGCGGGTTTGACAATTAAATGCTTGAAAATGCTTCAGTTGGACCGAACCACTGCCAAGCGTTTCTATGCTGTTCACAAGGAAAAGCCCTTCTTTCACGGCCTGATAGAATATATGACTTCCGGACCGGTGGTGGTGGCAGCGCTGGAAGGCTCGAACGCAGTGTCGCGCTGCCGGACCTTAATCGGCAACACCAATCCCGACAAGGCCGAAGAAGGCACAATTCGACGTTTATATGGCGAGAGCATTGAAGTCAACACCGTTCATGGATCCGACAGCACTGAAAACGGAAAAATCGAAACCGCCTTCTTCTTCGGAACCGCAGAACTGGAGATGATGGAAGGAGCGGATTAATCTTTGAAAGTTGATGTAATAAGAGCATAGAGATGGAAAACACCGGCATCGACCGGCTGGCCATTGTCGGCGGTGGGACGATGGGGCGCGGCATTTCGCAGGTGGCAGCCCGGCGAAGCATTAAAGTGCTTCTGATTGAGCCCAAGGAGGAGTCTCTTCAGCGGACCATCACCGCCGTTAACGATGCTCTCGACCGAGAGATCTCCTATTGGACAATGACGGAATCTGAAAAGGAGTCCATCCTCGCCAACATCACCTTTGGTGTCGGTTTGGAAGGAGTCGGCGATATCCCCTTTATACTGGAATCAATCACGGAGAACTTCGAGAGCAAGAAGGAGATTTTTCAAGCGCTCAGCGGAATCTGCCCGCCGGAAACCATCTTCATAACCAACACCTCCACGTTGTCAATTACAGAGCTGGCTTCCACCACCAACCGACCCGATAAATTCATCGGTATGCATTTTCTGAATCCGGTAGCCAAGGTGCGTTTGGTGGAAGTTGTCCGGGGATTGAAGACCTCCGCGGGAACCTTCCGCAAAACCAAAGCCTTGGCTGAACGATTGGAGCGAACCGCCATCGAGGTGTTTGAATCACCCGGCTATGTGACGACCCGGGTGATGATGCCGCTGGTGAACGAGGCGATTCAAGTGCTGATGGAGGGCATAGCCTCGGCGGAGGACATCGACACCGCAGTTAAGTTGGGTTACGAGTTGCCGCATGGTCCGCTGACCATGGCTGACAACATTGGCTTGGACCTGGTGCTGGTGTGGATGGACACCCTGTTCCGCGACCTTGGCGACCCGAAATACCGCCCCTGCCCGCTACTGCGCATGCTGGTGCGAGCTGGCCATCTGGGCGTCAAGACCGGGCAGGGCTTCTTCATCTACGACGAGGAGGGCGTGCAGATCCCCGGATCCGGTCAGACGGCCGCGGCTTACACGAGGCTGATCCAGAAGAGCAAGATACTGTAAAGCGGCGAACTCAGTTCTATCAAGAGTGAGACGGGCGCGTCTCATTCTTGTTTTTGGGGGATTATTAAGACTGTCTGTTGGATTAAGTTTTAAAAATCAAGAACCAATACAAACTCCATTCTCAAGCTGCCTCTCTCGTCGTTGACATGGTTATCACTTGACTAATCCCTCCCCGTCAGTTATTATCTATGGTTCAGATTGCTTCCTGAGCCTGAGGCTGATTCGCAAAGACGTGGCCTAGGCAGTATTTCCAAGGTCCCATGACAGGCTTTCACATCTGGCGCAACAAACCAGTCCTCGGTTGGATTTTCTACGACTTCGCCAACTCGGCCTTTGCGACCATCGTGCTGGCGGTGATATTCAATCAGTACTTCGCGGGCGAGATTGCCGGCGGGGAACAGGGGATTACTTTGCGCCTGCCACTGGGCGGATCCGACGGCTGGCATCTGCCGGGCGCGACGGTCTGGAACTATCTGGTGGCATTCTCGACCGCGCTGGTGGCGGTATCGGCGCCGCTGTTGGGAGCGATGGCCGACCATTCTTCTCGCCGGAAGACCTTCTTGGCTATTTACTGTCTGCTGGGTGTACTGAGCACCATCGCGCTGGGGATTTCCGGGAAGGGTGAACTGGCGCTGGCTTCAGCGCTGTTCATCCTTGCCAACTTTGGCTTCGCGGGCGGGAACGTGTTTTACAATGCCTTCCTGCTGGACGTCAGTCCTAAGGAGCATCTGGGGCGGGTGTCGGGCTATGCCTGGGGTTTCGGTTATTTGGGCGGCGGCATCTGTCTGGGCTTGAACCTTATACTACTTCAGAAACCGACCTGGCTGGGCTTGCCGGAGGGTTGGTTCAAGGTGCCTCACAGCATGATTCTGGCGGGCTTGTGGTGGGGTGTTTTCGCCATCCCCACGCTTTTCTGGTTGAAGGAC
>CAZCEM010000129.1:0-6542 GCA_964497555.1 uncultured bacterium | reverse complement strand
ACGAGGCCCTCAACTTCCGGTATTGGGACGCTTCGGCATTCCGGGAAATCATCGCAACGCCAACCTGGCAAGTCGGTCCCCACGGCTGGACAATTAACGGCTTCACGGTGCTGCGACTGGCAGCTGAAGGCGGACTGAATCCGATGGAACTTACCGAAGAAGTCATCGAACCCCGCGGTGCCTTTGCCTTGACGGTTCATTTCCGTCCCAATGAAGCCGGTCGGTATGAAGGCACCTTGACGGTGTTCTCGAACGATCCCGACAACGGTGAGGCGACCATCGGTCTTGTCGGCGTGTGCGAAGAGCTGCGCGAACCAAACATTATCGTCGAACCGATGGAACTTGAGTATGCGGTGATGGTTGGCGAGCAGGCCAGCATTACAATGTCCATTCGGAATGAAGGCAATGGAGTGCTGGAAATCCATAGTGTTACGTCCGATCATGAGTACTTCCTGGTTGACAATATCCAGACGGATATTGAGCCTGAAGGTGAAATAGAATTCCCAGTGGTGTTCGCTCCTCAGGAAGAAGGCGACTTTACCGGTCACATCACCATCACCTCCAACGACCCCGACCAGGGAGAGATTGTCATTAATGCCCGGGGGCATGCCCTTGTCGAACACATTCCCGACATTGCGTTGTCTGAAGACCAGCACGACTTTGGGGAGGTGGCCGTCGGCGAGTCAGCCGATTGGGAGTTGACCATCTCCAATGTCGGTAACGAAGTATTGAGAATCGACGAGATATTCATTGAAGGCGGCATCTTCACCACCGAGGCTCAAGGCGGCGAATTAGGTCCTGGCGAGCAGATGAGTGTCGTGGTGACCTTCGCGCCGCCCGAAGAAGGAGGATTTGCGGAGGTCCTGGTCATCCGTTCGAATGACCCCGATGAAGGCGAACTGACTGTAGGTTTGCGCGGCGAAGGCCTTCATATACCGAGGCCCATCCTGGGCGTCAATCCTCAAGTGCTCAGATTCGCCGAGGTGGCTGTCGGCGAAACCGCTGAAATTCAAGTGACCATGATGAATGAAGGTGACGCTGATCTGGTCATCGACCGGATAGAATCCAGCAATGAAGTCTTCACCACCGATTTCGAGTATGAGCCGGGCGGGCCTCATTTCACCTGGATTCGCACCGACGTGAACCACTCCCTGCTGATAACTGCCGCCACGCTGGACGGCGAGCCGCTGCAGGCGGGAGATGAGGTCGGCGTCTTCACACCCGGCGGGATGTGCGCCGGCGGTGAGATTGTGCAGCAGGTGGGAGCGCAACTTGGCCCGGCAGCCTTCGGCGACGATGCCCAGACCGAAGAGATCGACGGCTTCCAGAATAATGAAGCCTTCAACTTCCGTTATTGGGACGCTTCAGCGCGCCAGGAAGTGGTCGCAACACCGACCTATCAGGTTGGACCTCACGGCTGGACAGTCAACGGCTTCACGGTACTGCGTCTGGCAGCACAGGGCGGTCTTGAACCGGTGGAGCTGGCGGAAACAAGCATCGAGCCTTACGGCGAACTGACCTTTACGGTCACCTTTGCACCTGCTGAGGAAACCGAGTACGAGGAGATGCTGACCATCTTCTCCAACGACCCGGATAATCCGGAATTTAGAATTCCGCTGTCCGGTATCGGTTACCTTCCAATGCCGGAAATCGTAATCTCAGAGACGTCCCATGATTACGGCGAGGTTCGGGTCGGTGAAACCGCTGATTGGAGCTTCACCATCAGCAACGCCGGTCGTATTGACCTCGAAGTTGATATACTGGAAGAGGGTTTTGACCAGCAAGGTTACATACTGCAACACGCCGACAGATTCACCGTCGCCGGAGGCGGCAGCGAGGAAATAGTAATTACTTTCGCGCCGTGGGCGATTGGGGAATACGATGGTATGCTGACCATCACCTCTAACGATCCGGAGAACGGTCGGATCGACACTTACTATCACGGCGTCGGCGTGGCGCCGATTCTGGCCGTCAGCACTGACCGCATAGATTTCGGCCAAGTGTTCGTCGGTGATGAAGCCTCGGCGGACCTGACCTTGCGCAATGAAGGCAACGCTGAACTGGTCATCGATGACATTATCGCGGAACCTGACGTCTATCGGATTGAATTCGGGGTGCAGCGTCAGTTCGACTGGGTTTACGAAAACACCGGCCAGAATATGCAGATTCTCGTTCAATCCGCCACCTTGGACGGAGAAGCGCTGACCGTGGACGATTATGTCGGCGTGTTCACTCCTGCAGGCATATGCGCGGGATTTGAGCATCCGAGAGAAGATGGAAGAGTTGGTCTGGCTGCCTGGGCGACCGAGAACGAAGAGGTGATAAACGGTTTCCGCAATGGCGAAATCCTCATGTACCGCTTCTGGGATGCTGACGCCGCCCGCGAGTACCGCGCCGACGTTGAATACATCAACGGCTGGCACGGCCGCTTTGAAGTCAACGGCTTTGCGGTGGCGCGGCTGACCGTCGGTGGACGCCTTGACCCAGCCAACCTTGAAAATCCCATCTACCTGGCCCCCGGCGAAGAGGTCACCGGCATAGTGTATTTCGCGCCGCAGGAGGAGATGGAGTACGAGGGAAGTCTGGTGATATTCTCCAATGATCTGGACAATCCCGAGTACCCGATAGGTCTGCACGGCGTTGGTCTGGAACCCAACCATCCGCCGGTCTGGGTGCAGGCTCCCGAACGTCTCGATACCGAAGAAGGTCAGCACTTTGAAGTAACGGTGGTCGCTGAAGATCCCGACGGCGATGACATATCGCTGAGTATGGTGGACATGGACGAGAACTTGCCTGAGGCTGCCCAGTTCACCGACAACGGCGACGGCACCGGCGTATTCACCTGGGATATCGGCTACGACGCCGCCGGCAGCTACCACTTGCAGTTCATCGCGGGCGACGGCGAGTTTAACGTCCCGACTGTGCTGCAGTTGACGGTCATAAACGTCAACCGCCCGCCGGAATTCGTCGAGTATCCGAGGGAGCCCATTCGCGCCCACGAAATGGATGAGATTAGCTTCAGCTTGGTTGCGCGCGACCTCGAGGGAGATGCGCTTCGTTTCATCTTTGAGAGCGACCTGCCCGAGGGCTACGAATTCAACGACCTAGGCGACGGCACGGCGGAATTCCTTTGGATCCCCACCTACGATGACGCAGGTTCTTACACGGCGGACATCACGGTCACCGACGGGGAGTATGATGACATGATTCGGGTTGAGTTCGATATTATGAACCTCAACCGCGCTCCCCAGGTCATCAATCCGATCGAGTATTTTGAGATGGAGGAAGACGGCGGCGAAACCTTCGTAGCGGACTTGAGCCAAGTGTTCTCCGATCCGGATGGAGATGCCCTTGAATTCACTTTTGACGCTATCGACGAACTCCAGCTCTACATCGACGGCAGCGCGCTGATGGCGAATCCCGTTGAGAACTACAACGGCTCCAGCAGGGTTACGTTGATGGCGGACGACGGCCAGGGCGGTCAACGGCTGATGAGCGCTTCGGTCAACATCAACGGCATTGCCTCCAACCTCGCGGTTGACAACGCTAAGCGCGACGTCCGGTCCGTTGCGTCATCCAGCGCAGCGGGCGGGATTCCGCTTCGCGACGATGTGATCACCGACACATTCGAATTCAACGTCATTGCGGTCAACGACCCGCCGGTGGTAGCGAATCCGATCGCGGACCTGGTGGTCGATGAAGACTGCGGCGATGTATGGGTTTGTTATCTGACCAGCGTCTTCTGGGACGTCGAAGGCAACCTGGAATTTGCATTCTCCGGCGCACCAGATGAGTTGAACATGTTCATCGACGGTGACCACAGCTTGATATTCCATCCCGACGACAACTACAACCTCCCGGACGGCGTTGATATTACCGTCATCGCCACTGATGATGAGGGCGCTGAGGCTGTCGATACCTTCCACCTTACCATTACCCCAGTCAATGACCCACCAGTGCTTGTCAACGCTGTTCCCGACTTTGAGTTCAATGAGGACTGCGGTCTGGTCAGCGTGTTCTACCTTAACGACGGTTTCTTCTTTGACGTCGATGGTGACGATCTGAACATCGGCTTCAATGGCGAAGGTTTTGGCGCTTATATTGAAGACGGTCAGTTCCTCATCCATCCGGCTGAGAACGAATTCGGCGAAGTTGCCTTTACGCTCTGGGCTGATGACGGTCAGGGCGGGTATGTTGAAGACCAATTCCTGGTTACGATACTTCCCGTCAACGACGCGCCGGTGTTCACCGAGGTACCGGAGCACATGTACACCATTGATGAAACCGACGTACTGCACTTTGGCTTCGCAGCCGAAGACGTGGACGGCGACCAATTGGTGTACAGCGTGGAAGGCCTGCCGGAAGGCGCCGGGTGGAGTGCCTATGCGAACGGCACGGCTGAATTCGGATGGGCAACCGACCATACCAGTTATGGCTGGTATGAGATGATGTTCCACGTTACCGACGGCGAAGTGACCCTGGATTATGCGGTAACAATCGAGGTCATCAACACCCTCCAGCATTTTGAACCACCGATTATTACCGAAAACAGTCATTCGGTTCTGGTTCAGAATCTGGTTCTAAACGGTGAAACGGTGCCGGTCGATTGGGAAATCGCGGTAACAACTCCAGAGGGCATAATCGGCGGCGCTGAGCCTTGGAACAACGACGGACAAGGCACTGGCATTGCGGTCTGGGCTGATGATCCCGGCACCGGTGAAGTGGAAGGATTCACCGAGGGTCAAGCGATGAGCTTCCTGGTGTGGGATCCCGCCACTGATCGTGAATACCACGGGCAGCCGACAGTCCTCGAAGGCTCGCTGAACTGGAGCGTCAACGGCTTCACGAGACTCAATCTTGAAGCGATAGTGTCACGCGAACTTGCCATCGACTTCCGGTTTGGTTGGAGTCTGGTGTCGCTCAACATCAATCCGATCAGAGATTTCTACGATCCCAACCGCAACGATCCCGGTCCCGACATCGTGCGGATGATGCAGCAATTCCGTTATCAGATCGCGGGGCGAGACTCCAACCATGTGATTCTCGTCAAGAATGACCGCGGGCAGTTCTACTATCCGGCGATCAACTACCGCGGCTTCCGGTACTGGGCTCTGGACGAAGGTTACAGCGTTCGGATGGATGCGGCGGTGCAGGGCACTTGGTCTGGCGAGCCGATTCCATGGGACCGCGAGTTCCAGATTAACCACGGCTGGAACTTCATCCCCTACTACCCGACCTACCGACTCGCGTGCCGGTCGCCTCAATTTTACGTGCTGTCATCGATCCTTGAGTACGTCATTCAAGTCAAGGACGGCTTAGGACGGTTCGCAGTGCCTTCGGTGCCGTTCTCAAATATGCCGGACTGGCGCGAGACGCAAGCCTATCAGTTGCGTCTCGACCTTCACGGTCAACCGAACATCATGTTCCATTATCCACCGGAACAACAAGCGGGGATGCTGGCTTATGATGAAACCGCGCCGCGCGAGCAGCATTATGCGGAGCTGTTCTCCACCGGCTCGAACATGAGCGTGCTGGTGGCATCCATTGCTGGAGTAAGCTATCATACAACTGATGAGATAGCAGCCTACAGCTCCAGCGGCAAGTTCGTCGGTTCAGGCGTCTTCGATGAGGATGGTCGCTGCGGTCTGGCGGTCTGGGGTGATGATGAAACCACTTCGGACGTGGAAGGTCTGATTCCAGGAGAAGCCTTTGAACTCCGGCTGTGGGACTCCGTCAATCAAACGGAAGCTCCGCTGGAAGTTCGGGGCATCTTGGTTGGCAAGGCTTTGCAATACACGGCTGACGACTTCGTGATGCTTGACGCAGGATTGAAGCCGTCGATTCCGGATGAATACTATCTGGCGCAAGCCTATCCGAACCCGTTCAACTCAATGACCCGACTGACTTACGGCATGACCGAAGCCGGCTTGGTCTCGATTCGGGTCTATGATTTGGCTGGTCGTCTGGTGAGCGCCTTGGCGGACGAGGCGGTCAGCGCAGGTCACCATTCGGTGCAGTGGAACGCGCAGGGACTGGGTTCCGGCGTGTACATTGTCCGGATGGAGACCGAGAGCTTCCGGGCTTCGCAGAAGGTCGTTCTGCTGAAGTAACTGAATCGATGCAGTTTAAAACCACAACGCCGCCGGCACTTGCCGGCGGCGTTGTAGTTTTTGGTCTGATGCAAATTAGTATCTTGTCACGCGAAGTCTGTCGCACTGATATGCGCAGCGGTAGATTGCGTCTTTGCGAATCAGCCGAAGGCTGATGAAGCAATCTCACTTTGAGATTACTTCGCTTCGCTCGCAATGACGTTCCTTTGGAGCGTGAGGAAATCGAATCGAGTATGTATCAGAACCTAACGATTCATTACATTTAAAAGTAATATTAAGGGATGCAATTTCTTTTGAACATTGAAAAAATGCGTCGAAGACGCATCATTCCTGCGAAAGCTGGAATCCAGAGGGATTTGGGGCTGGATTCCCGCTTGCGCGGGAATTGTCATGGTGGCTGCCCCACCACGGAAGATGAAAATAGCAGCAACC
>CAZCEM010000128.1:0-6553 GCA_964497555.1 uncultured bacterium | reverse complement strand
CCCTCACCTGGTCGAGGAGCACTTCCTCAAGGGGCGTCCGGTCAAGAAATTGATGTTCACACCCCCGGAAGAGAAGGCGCCCATCCCCAAGATGAGCGACATCAACTTCTTCAACCGGCAGATGCTTATCGCGCTGCGCAACCGGGGACTGATAGATCCCACCAAGATTGACGAAGCCATCGGCAGAGGCGCTTACACCGCGCTGGCTAAAGTGCTGACCGAAATGACTCCGGACGCGGTGATTGCCGAGATTAAAGCGTCGGGGCTGCGAGGCCGCGGCGGCGGCGGATTCCCCACCGGCGTCAAGTGGGAGACCTGCAAGAGAGCTGAGGGAGACGTCCACTACGTCATCTGCAACGCTGACGAGGGCGACCCGGGAGCTTTCATGGACCGCAGCATAATCGAATCAGACCCTCACTCGGTGCTGGAAGGGATGCTGATAGGCGCTTACGCCATCGGTTCTAATCAGGGCTACATTTACATCCGCCAGGAATACCCGCTGGCGCGCGAGCGCCTCATCATCGCCATCGAACAGGCGCGTGAATACGGACTTCTAGGGCAGAACATTTTCGGCACCGACTTCAACTTCGACGTCAAGATTGCCCGCGGCGCCGGCGCCTTCGTGTGCGGGGAGTCCACGGCCCTGATGGCTTCCATTGAAGGACGCGTGGGAGAACCGCGCGCTAAATACATCCACACCGTGGAGCACGGGCTGTTCGACCAGCCCACTTGCTTGAACAACGTGGAAACCTGGGCTACCGTGCCGGTTATCATCACCCGGGGCAGCAAGTGGTTCACGTCCATCGGCACCGGCGACGTGACTGACAATCCTTGGGGCGGCAGCAAGGGCACCAAGGTTTTCTCCCTGACCGGCAAGGTGAAGAACACCGGTCTGGTGGAAGTGCCCATGGGCATCACTCTGCGAGACATCATTTTCAGTATTGGCGGCGGCATTCGTGAGGGTCGCAAGTTCAAAGCCGTGCAGACCGGAGGACCCTCCGGAGGATTCCTCCCCACTGAGTTGCTGGACCTGCAAGTTGACTATGAGCAGTTGACCGAAGCCGGCTCCATGATGGGATCCGGCGGTATGGTGGTGATGGATGAGAACGACTGCATGGTCGATATGGCGAAGTACTTCCTGGCTTTCACCCAAGATGAATCCTGCGGCAAATGCACGCCCTGCCGTGAAGGGACGCTGCGGATGTTGGAGATACTGGAGCGCATCACCGTAGGCAAAGGTAAAGAAGAAGACCTTGCGACGCTGGATGAATTGTCTCATTTTGTCATAGACTGCTCCCTGTGCGCCCTGGGCGGTTCGGCCCCCAATCCGGTGCTGACCAGTCTGAGATATTTCCGACAGGAATATGAGACGCATATCCGGGAGAAGAAATGCCCGGCGCATGTGTGCCGCCAGTTGAACGTCTATACCATTGACCCGGAACTCTGCGCGACTAAGGGTCACGGCTGTGGGCAATGCCTTAAGCAGTGCCCCGAAAAAGCCATCACCGGCGAGAAGAAAAAGGCGCACGTGATTGACCAAGCGCTGTGCAAGAAGTGTGGGGTCTGCTACGACGTCTGCAAATTCGACGCGGTAAAAGTCTCGTGAGCCAACTTTCAAGTCAGCCATGCTTGTCAGGCATTAATTAGGCGGAGTCATGATTACTGTTACCATAGACGGCATTAAGGCCGAGGTCGAGAAGGAAACCACAATCCTGAAGGCCGCAAGAACTTTGGGGATTGAAATACCCTCGCTGTGCTATAATGACCTGCTGGAGCCTTACGCGGTGTGCCGGGTGTGCATGGTCGAGGTAGTGCGCGGCAAACGCACGCGGCTGGTGACGGCATGCAACTACCCCCTGCGCGAATCGGTGGTGGTGAACACCAACTCTGAGAGGGTTCGAAAGCTCCGGCGACTCAATTTGGAACTCCTGCTGGCTCAAGCCCCGGCGGCGCAGATAGTGAGGGATCTGGCGGCAGAATACGGCGTTAAGACGTCGCGCTTCCCCGTCAAGGATCCCAACCAAAAGTGCATTCTGTGCGGCTTATGCGTCCAGATGTGCGAGGGCGTGGTGGGCGCCGGCGCCATCGGATTCGCCAGCCGCGGCTCAAAGCGGGTGGTCACCACGCCGTATGACGGGGCGGCTGAGGCTTGCATCCTGTGCGGCGCCTGCGCTCAGGTCTGCCCGACCGGACACATCCGGCTGGTCGAGCCAGAGGAATACATCATACATTCGGAAATAACCCTCGGACCCAACTCGGCTATTTCCCTCCCCTTCCGTCAAGCCATTCCCAACGCGCCGCGCATACAGCCGGAATACTGCATTCATTTTAAAACCGACGGCTGCATGATATGTTCCAAGGTGTGCCCCAAAGACTGCATCCATTACGATGAAGTGGATCGCATCGAAGAGCTGGACGTGGGCGCCGTGATTGTGGCGACGGGGTTCCAGGACTTCGACCCGACGTCGATGAAGCAGTATGGGTATGGCCGATTTCCCAATGTGTTGAATTCCATCGAATTTGAGCAGATGAACAACGCCGCCAGTCCCACCAGCGGCAAGATCGTGTTGGAGAACGGGGAGGAGCCTCGCTCTATCGCCATCCTGCACTGCATCGGCAGCCGCGACGAGAACCACCACCGCTACTGCAGCCGCGTCTGCTGCATGTACGCGCTGAAGTTTGCCCATTTGGTGAAGGAAAAAACCTCCGCTGAGGTCTATCAGCTTTATATCGACATGCGCGCCTTCGGCAAGGGCTATGAGGAGTTCTACCAACGGCTGCTCGACGAGGGCGTGAACGTCATTCGCGGCAAGGGCGCCGAGGTGGTTCGAGCCACCAAGGACCGCATCCAGGAAGGTGGCTTGATGGTGCGGTGTGAAGACACACTGATAGGTAAGTTCCGCGAGATTCCGGTGGACATGGTGGTGCTCTGCACCGCGCTGGAAGCCTGCGATGATTCAGCGGAGCTGGCGCGTAAGTTGAACATCTCCAAGGGCGCGGACGGGTGGTTCATCGAGGCGCATCCCAAGCTGGCGCCGGTGTCAACCACCACCGACGGCGTTTATCTCGCCGGGGTCTGTCAAGGACCTAAAGACATCCCCGACACGGTGGCTCAAGGGGGCGCCGCCGCGGCTCAGGTCATAAAAATCTTCAATCAGGGCGAATTGTTCCTTGACGCCGCTTATGCGGTGGTGCGGGAAGAATTCTGCAGTGGCTGCAAGTTGTGCAACGGCTTGTGCCCCTACAATGCGATAAGTTTCTTAGAAGACAAGAAGGTCAGCGAGGTGAACGCGGCGCTGTGCAAAGCCTGCGGCACCTGCGCGGCAGCCTGCCCCTCTGGAGCCATAGTAGCGCGCCATTTCAGCGACGAGCAGATATATGCGCAGCTCGAGGGAATGCTGACATAACGAATCTCTTGTGAATCAGCGTCTTTCTTGAACACTACTGCGTTAAGTTGCTTTTTAGCGACCACTTCTTATTTTATCGCTGTCATTCCCCGCGAAAGCGGGAATGACAGCGCGAAACTTCAGAAATCTAAAGCAGCGAACATACCGAAGATGAGCTTTGAACCCAAAATCCTCGGCTTCCTATGTAACTGGTGCAGTTACACCGGCGCCGATCTGGCGGGGACAGCCCGCTTGAAGTATCCGCCGAACATGGTAGCCGTGCGGGTAATGTGCAGCGGACGCGTCGATCCCGGCTTTATACTCGACGCCTTTCGGTCGGGAGCCGACGGCGTGCTGATCTGCGGCTGCCACCCAGGCGACTGCCATTACGTGGAAGGAAACTACAAGTGCATGCGCCGCATTCCGCTGACGAAGGAGTTGTTGAAGGGATTGGGGATCAACCCCCATCGCGTGAAGTTGGAATGGGTGTCGGCTTCGGAAGGCGCTCGGTTCCAAGAGGTGGTCACCGAGTTCACCGAACAGATACGCGCGCTGGGACCTTTCACGCCTATGGAGTGGGCCTTTGATCCTGCCCAGGTGGCGCTTCACCGCGAAGAGGCTGCCACGCGGGGAGTAAAAGCTTGACCATCTCGCATCCACATCGGGAGGAAACGTGACAAAACCGAAGCTGGCGATATATTGGGCGGCTTCCTGTGGTGGCTGCGATATTGCCATCCTGGACATCGAAACCAAAATACTCGACGTCGCTGATTTCTTCGACCTGGCTCTCTGGCCCTGCGCCACGGACTTTAAATACAAAGACGTCCGGGCAATGGCAGATAAGTCTATCACTCTGACCCTGTTCAATGGAGCCATCCGCAACAGCGAAAACTATGAACTCGCCCAACTGCTGCGGGAAAAGTCGGTGGTGCTGTGTGCCTTCGGCAGTTGCGCCGCCGACGGCTGCATCCCGGGTCTGGCGAACTTCACCACCCGAGAAGCGATTTGGGACTACGTGTATCTTAAATCGCCTTCGACGGATAATCCGCAGCGGATCCTTCCGCAAACGCATTGTAAGGTCCCCGAAGGCGAGATTACCATCCCGGAGATGTGGAACACGGTGCGGTCGCTGCCCCAGGTAGTCGATATTGATTACATCATCCCCGGCTGTCCGCCGCAATCCGACCGCATAGCGGAGGTGGTGGGCGCCGTCATCGACATCCTAAAGAACGGCAAACCGCTGCCGCCCAAAGGCACGGTACTCGGCGCCGGCGACAAGACCTGCTGCGACGAATGCCCGCGCCAGCGGGACGTCAAGAAGATAACCAAGTTCGTCAGGCCGTTTGAGATCGTCTCCGACCCTGAGATATGCCTGCTGGAGCAAGGTATCGTCTGCTGCGGACCGGCGACGCGGTCCGGCTGCGGCGCCAAGTGCGTTACCGCGGGTGTGCCCTGCCGCGGCTGCTACGGCAAACCGTTAAACATCCGCGACCAAGGCGCCAAGATGGTCTCGGCGCTGGCGAGCGTCATCGAATCCAGGGATCCCAAAGAGATTGAGCGGATCATCGCCACTCTTCCGGACCCGGTGGGAACGTTTTACCGGTTCAGTCTGCCGGATTCCATGCTGAGGAGGGCGCAGGTATGAAGAGCATTGTCATCGACCCTATCACCCGGCTGGAAGGACACGGAAAGATACATCTGTTCGTGAACGATGATGGTTCACTGGCAAATTGTTACTTCCAAATTCCTGAGCTGCGCGGGTTCGAGAAGTTCTGCCAGGGGCGTCCGGTGGAGGAGTTGTGCCGTATCACCACCCGCATCTGCGGCGTCTGCCCGGATGCTCATCACCTGGCGTCCATCAAAGCCACCGACGCCGTTTATGGGGTGATTCCTCCTCCCGCGGCGGTCAAGCTGCGCCGGCTTCTGTACAACGGCTTCTATGTCAGCGACCATACCGTCCATTTCTATGCTCTGGCGGGACCCGACTTCGTGTGCGGTCCGGACGCCCCTCCGGGCGAACGGAACATTCTGGGACTGATCGCCAAGGTCGGACTTGACGTCGGCAAGGCGGTCATCGCTCAACGCGCCCGGGGGCAGCGGGTGATTGAGATCATCGGCGGCAAGAAGGTGCATCCGGTAACCGCCCAGCCGGGGGGTATGGCGAAGCGCATCTCCAAGGAAGAGCAGGCGGAACTTGTCAAGATAGGCGAGGAGATGGTGGAGTTCGGCAAGTTCACCATTAAGGTATTCGACGACATCGTCCTGGCGAACAAGGCTTACGTTGACCTTATCTTGTCTGACGTCTATGCCCACAAGACTTACAACATGGGCTTGGTGAACGAGAAGAACCAGGTGGATTTCTATGACGGCAAAGTCCGCGTGGTAGGTCCGGACGGCAAGGAACACTGCAAATATGAACCAAAGGACTACCTGCAGTATGTCGCCGAGCACGTCGAGCCGTTCTCCTATTTGAAATATCCCTATCTCAAGAAGATAGGCTGGAAGGGCTTTGTCGATGGGGTGGATTCGGGCGTGTATAAAGCCACACCGCTGTCGCGCCTGAACGCCTCCGACGGGATGGCAACCCCGCTGGCGCAAGCCGAATACGAGCGGTTCTACGAAACTCTGACTAAGGACAAAAGCGGCAAGACGCCGGTCAACGCCACGCTCGCCACCCACTGGGCGAGAATCATCGAACTGCTTCAAGCCTGCGAAGCGACCCTTGAACTGGCGAAGGACGACGAGATAACCTCCGACAAGATCCATAACCCGCCGCAAGGAATCGTGGGCGAGGGCATCGGCATAGTGGAGGCGCCACGCGGAACCTTGACGCACCATTACAAGACCGACCAGAACGGCATCGTCACCGAAGCAAACCTCATCGTAGGCACCACCAACAACTACGCCCCTATAACCATGTCCATCAAGCGGGCAGCGGAGGGCTTCATAAAGAAGGGCGTCGAGATCACCGACGGCATTCTCAACCGCATCGAGATGGCGTTCCGCGCCTACGACCCCTGCATCGGCTGCGCCACCCATACACTGGCAGGGCAGATGCCGTTGGAAGTCATCGTGCATGATGCTATGACGGGCGAAATAGTTCAGAGAGCCTCCAGAAACTGAGTAAATCATGGGAGTTTGTCAGATGAAGCGATACATATTGACAG
>CAZCEM010000127.1:0-6611 GCA_964497555.1 uncultured bacterium | reverse complement strand
CTGTCCTTGGCAAAAATATACAAAGTTAGAGGATAACCTGCGCGATACTGCTCAGCCGGTTCGAATAAGCTGTCTCCTTCGCTGTCGGTGGTGATAAACACGCTGTCCACCTCGCCGAAATGAATATATACCATCAAGCTGTCGGTTCTGGAAGAATCGAACAAATCGACCGCACGAAGGGTAATATATCCACTGTCAACCGGTGTAGTCGGCGCATAATACACCGTATCTCTATATTCGCCCTGGATTACCACTTCATTCGTATCGATGTTCGCGAATTCCCAGATGATTGAATCAAGCATCGCGTGAGAGATGAGATTCTCTTCTTCATCCCGTGCTTCGAAGCTTATGAAGTATTCCGAATCGCAATCGCCGTTCTGAAGACTTTCAAGAGGAAATCCCTGCGGATTGTGGATTGTCATATGCACATTGTTTAAATGCCCGGAATTGACAACTATCTCGCCGCTGAAACCCACAACGGCTTCGTCTCGATGTCCCTCCTCGTAGTACTCCGCTCGGATGGTGGCGCGCCCCACGTACCGTGGATAAAAATGCCAGACATAGTTGCGGTCTTCGTCTTCATCGGCGAACAAATCGCCGATATAATCGCCTTGCAGGTCCACATCAAGGTGCCAGTTCTCATTATAAGGAAGGTTGTAATCCACCCAGTTGCTGGTAAAATCGAAACCAAATATGTACAATGTAAGCGGATCGGAATCACACGTCAGGGGAGAAACATCGAAAATGCTGCCTGTGTGGTCATCTTCGGTATTAATATAAAGATACCAAACATGGTCATTGGGCCTAGTTGAGATTGAACCAGTATAGTCAAACGCGTTATAGTTGTCATTTGATACCGCAAGTACTTGACAGTTTGCCTCCTCGCCAATGTAAGAATCTGCCACAAAAGTAACTACCTCCGCGTTGTTGATGTCGCCGCCTTCCGCTTCCAGCCAGCCAAGTCTGTCTCCATCGAGAGACCATCTCGCCGGCGCCAAACCGATGAAGTTTTCGAAGGTATCATAACCAACCGCGTATAGATTCCAGGTTTCTCCCAATTCAAGAGTCGTATCTTCTGCTTCAGCGCCTCGGTTTCTGTGGAAATCAGCAATGACAGTGTCTTGTATTCTCAGAGTGGTCGCATAATTGCTGGCATAAATCTGTAATCCATGGTTGATCACATCTCTAACCGGATTGCCAGCCTGCCGGCTGACTTCCACTTGAAGGTTGGCGTTCGGCCCCGTGAGGTGACGCGCATAAAACCGAACTCCACCTCCACCAAGAATATCCTCGAAATCTCCTAAATCTTCGCCATTGATGTAACTCCAATGTATATCCGTAACGCCATCCTGATTTTCCCTTTCCAGTCCTCGCCGCAAGTTGCCGCAGGTATCTCGAGCATAACAATATAAAGTATCCGCTGTTCCCGCCATCATTCTCAGGAAATCCGCGGGCTGCGGCTCGTTGACATTCAAACTGTCGAAGGAGATAAAAACGGATGTCAATAGGCCTGGAATAACGGTTATCAATCCGGACTGTGCGGCTGGCACCGCGTTGTTGGCTATCCGAGCACTGATTTGTCCCTGTCCAACATTCCGAGCCTCAAAACGCACCTGACTGCGGTAATTGGCGTCAAACCTCCCTATGTTGTTTGAAACACTCCACAAGCCTGATTCCGGCCCGCGAGAATTGCTGTCCGCGTCAAAACTCACGAGAACCAAGGTGTCGATTTGGGTGGCTCGCAAGGTGTCGTTCTGAGTGTAGGGTTCATCATTTTGGCGAATTTCTAAGCGAGCTGCCGCGCCGCAGTCTATTCGAACCGTGGTCAGCGCCTCTGATATTCCATTTATCCTAAGCAGAACCGTTGCCTGAGCCGCTGTTGTAATCCTGCGATTTGGCTGATAAACCAGCCTGCGGAATTGGTCTTCAAAAGTAACAAATTGACCTAAATCTTCACATTCCCAGTTTGATGAATCGAGAGTTCCATCGAATCTCTCAAGTGGTAGTTTATTCCTGTCAGAATCATAAGCGCTGAAACTAAGTTCAAATCGCTGGTCGGTGGTGCCTATGAGGCTGTCGGTTTCTGCGCCTCCTACTGTCAGGCGAAGGCTGTCAAGCTCCCCGGCTTCGACGGTTATCTCGCCGCTGTAGGCTGTTATCACGTCCCGCCGTCCCCGCGGCGAGTACCGAGCTCGGAGACGTCCGGTCCCAGCATATCTAGGATTAAACAGACCGACAGGGGAATGCTCATCGGCAATATCGCCAATGGCGAACATCGTTACATCAACGTTTAATTCATCGTCATCAACGGCTAACTCAACGTTGTTTCCAAAGGCGTCGTATCCGAACACCCAATATCGCACCGTGTCTTCATCAGCATCGACTAACGAATCGGGAAACGTCATCGCATTCGAATGAGGCTCAGCAGTGATTCTTATGGATTCCACGGTTTGATTGGATATTATCGTCAAGTCCTGGTTGGTGGTATCATGAGCTTGTTCATTATCCAAGCTCGTTACCGTCAGACGGCATTGACCCAGATGCCAAGGCACCAATGAGACAATGCCGGCGGTGACGCTCTGAGCGTGCTCGTCAAAATTGTCCCCGTCGGCGCATTCCAGATAGGCTATGGTATCATTGTCAGCCAGAATAGTCCATTCCCCCGGCACCGGCCCCAAGATGTTGTTGTGAAGGTCATATCCAACGCAATAAAGCTGCAAGGCGTGTCCCACCTCCAGGTCTTCTCCGCCTTCATAAGCGCCGGCATTCACTCGCTGTTGGATTTCTACGCTATCGACATGCGCGTCGCGGCGAACGAAGATGGTCCCGTCAAATTGGTCGAATTCATCATCCAAGCCGCAGGAGTCCACCTGAACTCTTATATTGCCTTCGAGGAAGCCTTCCTCGCCGGCATGTTCAGCGATAAATTGGCAGCTTCCTTCCGCTCGATCAGCATTCAACTGACCCAGAGCATGTTCCTGAGGAACGAAGTCCCATCGGAAATATGTCGAGTCCGGCTGGCCCGCATAAAGGATTCTTCCGGTGTAATTACCCCAGCCGTCTAGTCCGTGGCAGAAAACCATCGTGGTATCGCCGGCAGTAACTGTCAATGATCCTGCCGGCTCGGGCGACTGGTCGAGGTCGTTGGTTTCTGAAAGAGAAAGAAAAACCCTTTCCGGCGCTGCCGGCGTAACAGTAATTACTCCGGTTGCATCGCTGATTTGGTTGTTGTAATGCGCTCTTATGCCGCCTTCCCCCCGTTGATGAGCGGTGAACACGGTGGCGGCGCCGTAGGCTGGATTGAAGGAGCCGGTGATGCTGCCATAGGCTACCCAAGAACCAGCAGCGGTGGGGACGACGTTTCCAAAGGTGTCAAACACCGTCAACTCAAGGTTTAAGGTTCCTCCGGCGACAATGACGGAGTCTCCGAACGCCGCATGATTGAGGCCCCGGATCTGGCAGTGGTGGGCTTGGTTGGAGCGGACAATAAAGTTGAGGCTTTTAGGATAATTATCAACTCGGACTTCAACGCTGCCTGTATCTACGCGAGAAGGTTTAAAATAAAAACTGGTTACGTTATTTATAGGACCATAATCGTTCCGAGGTCCATCGTAATCAACAGACCAAACGACCTCTGGACGCTCCTTGTCAATAGGATTACCATTTGCGTCGGTCGCCTGAAAGCTGACGGTTACGCTGTCTCCAGCAGTGAAACCATAGTTGTCATAAGGCTGGTCGTCTATAGTAACATTGATTGAATTTTGATACACAGCTCCCGCCACGACTTCAATCTCACCGCTTCGGCAATAAACAGTGTCCTGCCCGCCTTGCCGGTTCCAGCTCGCCAGAATCCTCCCGATTCCAATGTGCCGCGCTGTCAGCCGGTATTCTCCACGCGCTCCTCCCGCCTGCACCGACCATAGGTTGTTCGGTCCGTTGACAATCTGATTTGCTGAGAGATTATCACCCTGGTCCCAGGCGACATGGTTGTCGTATTCATCGTAACCATAAACATAAAATGTTTCCACCGTTCCCGCTGCGAGCGGCTCAGCCGGCTCCCACGTTTCCGCTCCTTCAGCATCTTCATCGATGCTGACTATCAGACGCAAGACCTTATCAGGCGTGAGGTGAACCCTCAAGTCGCCGTTATTGGCGGTTCTTATATCGACAAGACCAGGATTGGAGACATCATCGAATTGACCCGCGAAAGTATAATCACCGGCAGCTTCGGCGGTGCATCCCCAAAATCTTACCATCAGCGGCCAATTTTGCGCAACAAAGGAGCTATAGGTTTTCAGGTACAGCGTATCATTTAGATACGCCCAATGCACCAAGGTATTAGCGGTCGGGCGTGCAAAACCGGCAATATCGTAATGTTTTAATGCTTTCATGTTGTTGTTGATCGAACATTCAAAAGCAATCAGTTGATTCCCGATGAAGGGATTGTGGATATGGATCTCGTCCAGAGTACCGTTGGTAGGAGTGACCGTAAGCGTAAACTCATGCCAGGATCCGACAGTCGCTTCCCGAAGGTCATTCTGCCTGTCAAGATTGATTTCTCCGTTGACAATAGTAGCTTTAACCGCGTAGGCTGAAGAGGAGCAGAATAAAAGCAGCAGAACGCAAAGCCCTGCCAAATATCTGCCTGGACAGCTATTCATTGTTCGAAACCTCTGCAATAAAGGAATCGACCAGCCGTCCCTGATAATAGCAGCAGACCTTAAGGGGCTGCGCCTCGGCAGATATCAGCACCGCGGTCAGCTCAAAGCCCGTAATTCGGTTCAAGGCTCGATTGAACGTGAACGCCACGCCGTCTTCCACCTCGGTCCAATAAGCCAGGCTCAGAGCGCTGACGAGCGGACTGCTGTCGGTCACGCGCTGGAGATAGTAGTCCTCATTGTTTATCCGGCAGGTGCTGGGAATGACCTTGAAGCATCGAGGTGACGAAACCGCGACGCTGTCACAGGGCGAGCTGACAGGCCCCCATTGCAGACTCACCGGAAAGCTGATATAACTTTGCTGAGCAGCCATGAATAACACACAGAGAAGAATGAGCTGACCGCACAGAACATGTTGGGTGCTTTTATGTGACACTCGAAGGTGTTCTCCTTTAAACATCATTGTAGTTCCCGCACAACACGAAAACCAACCTTAATGCTATTGCCATCTTGCCTGTGCTTTTGGTTTAGGTAGTCTTCTGTGTTGGTGGTTCTGCTGTCAGCCCAACTGCCCCCGACAATCTGCCCCCAGGATCTTCTAGGGTCATCCTGATAAGCCGTTCCGTCGCGAGGCAACTCGTTATAAGATGGGAACCAATGATCCATCAACCATTCCTTGACGTTTCCAAACAGGTCGCAGATGCCCGCGCTGTTCGCCCAGGTTTGCTCCGCTGAATGGACGAAACCATCTGAATTATCTGAGAACCAGCCTCTTCTTTGGTTGCCATGTTGGTAGCTCTGTATCTCTTCTCTGGCAGCGTACCGCCATTCAACGTACGTTGGAAGACGGTATTCAACGCCGGTTTCCCTTGTCAGCCACTCGCAGTAGGCACAGGCATCATCTTTGGAGACCAGCACCACCGGTCGATTTAAAAGCGAATCGTTCGGCGTGCCGTTGGGCCATAAATAGGGCTTCGCCCAATCGTTGGGATTGAACGGCGCCGGATGATGCGTCGCGTCAAGAAACTTCTTGTAATCCGAAAAAGTCACTTCTCTTCGCATTATCTCAAAATCCGACACACAAAAGACGATATCCTCAATCTGCAAATGTCCGCCCTGGATATAAGCATAGAGCGGATCGTCCCACCAAGGTATTTCAATTGAAAGTCTCTTATCACGTTCCAAAGTGAAGGTGGTGTCGCGCCAGGTGTTATCGCAGCCTGTGAATTCAATGGCGCTTATAGTATGCCTTACACCAACTCTCATTATTTTGGAGAAACTCATTCCTTTGGTCAAAGACTCTTCGTCATTGTTATTTAGCCTGAATCGACAGCCATTTCTGCTGATGATCTCTACTTCGCTGAAATTGAAATTCTCGATGATGTTCCTGATTTCTCTTTCATAATTAGACTCATCCCATGTGGCTTTTACTCTAACCTTTGCTGTCATTTTATAATGTGTGTTCGAACCATAAGGGATTGAATTAACATCGTCTTGAATATCTCCGTTTTCCTTCAAAATTACAGCGCTGTAGTTGACTAAATCTAAAGTAATAGTCTCTCGGTAGTATTCATCTTTAAAATCTTCTTTTGTTTCTCTAATCCAGATGTTACTTACGGGATCAAGTTTATCGTACGTTCTACATATTGCATCAATTTTTCGATAGATTAAGTTCACAATGGCAGTTTGATTCAACCTTTCTTTGGCGCTGGCTATAGCTTCGTCCTTAAAAAGCTTCAAAGCTGAATCGTGAGAGACTCCCGGCGATCCTGTGTAGGTATGGTCAAAGTCCAAAGAATCTTCTCTTATCTGAGCATTCACGCTAGGCGTAAAGAACAGCAGGCTGAGAATCGTGAGTGCAGCAACAGCCTTTATTGGCATAGGTCTTTTTATACTCAGACTCAACGATGACAACCATCCTTGAATTAGATTATATATCGTCTTCATTGAATC
>CAZCEM010000126.1:0-6638 GCA_964497555.1 uncultured bacterium | reverse complement strand
AAAACCGCCCGTGAACTTTACGATTTCTTTGACTGCACACCCGAATCCTTTCAACAACGAAGTATCCCTGACAATATACTTGTCACAACCGGGTCAAACAAAACTGGAAATCTTTGATTTGTCCGGACGGCTGGTGAATTCGTTAGTCGATGACGATCTTCCCCGAGGCGAGAGGCGATTCACCTGGAAATGCGACCGGGCGGGCGTATATTTTGCGCGAGTTCAATACAGAGGCAAAGCAAGTATTAGGAAGATTGTATGCATTCCTTAGCTTTTCCTCTCCCTGCTAAGTGTTTTTCACGCAACTTACTGCGCAGTAACAATACAAAATCATTGAAGGAGAAAGAGGACCATGAGAAACACTTCTTGGAACTATGCGATCGGCATTACAATGTTGATCGTTGTCCTAATTCCTACTTTGAGTTTCTCGCAGAGCGGCGAGATACTCAAGGGTGTGGAATGCGGACCGTTGCATCCGGTGGGGAACTACATCGGATATGGACTCATAGGAACCGAACACCTCACTTTTAGAACCCATGACTATTTTTATGGGACTCTGGAAGACGGTTTCTTTGACTACGACCGAAGCAAGTTTGGCCAAAAACGTCTTTGCAATGCCGGTGGCAATTACGATGATGGGGTTTATGAGCAATGTCTCATTAACCACGGATTGAAAACAATCCTCTATCCCCATCTTGCCACCGTCAACAACGAATCCTTCGACCTGTCACTTTTCGCGCACATCGACGATCTCAACGTTTGGGAGCACATCCAGCGCGTGGGGGTGACGTTGTATGAAAAGCCAAGCGGGACGGGCGCATCGGAAGATGTCCTCCCCATACAAACCGAATCCAAGTCAGTAAGAGAGCCATGAACCAACTCTATTACAGCGACAACCTCGACGTCATCCGCGATCACCTGCCGGATGACATCGACATTACCTACAACGCCATTGGCCTGGTCAAGAAGCGGCTGAGCGACCAGTTCCCCGGGCTGGAATTCGCTGAGACCGGCATCCCGCGTTCGCGGGAGAATGCGAGACAGTTGGCGGGCAATCCGTTCCAGTTCGAGAGCTGGGCGGTGTCGCTGGTGGGGGCGCAGCCGTTCAAGAGTTCCGGTGGGGGTGACAGCGGTATCGACGGGCTTCTGTTCTTCAAGGATTACGAAGGCGCGCATTACCGGATTATCGTCGATGTCAAGAGCGGTTTGTATCATCCGAAAGATATACGCGCCCGTAAGTAGGTGATGGCTCGTGGCGCCGTTGGGGGTGCTGAAAGCTCTCAATGAACCGACGCCGGGGATGCGGTCGGAAGCGTCAGCGATGGGATTCTGGAAGCTGCCGGGCGGGCAGACGGTCTCTCCGGTGATGCAGATATTTACCATACAGGACTGGTTCGACGGAAAACTTCCTAAGCTGCCCGACACCAGCGGCACGCTGAAGGACGCTCAGCGGCTGATACGGGCGCTGGAGCGGCAGGCGAAGATGCCGGGGATGGGGTGATATTTGCCGGAGAAATGACCGGAAGCTGCCTCTAAAACCATGATTATGAGGCATTAGTCTGAATTTTGTATTAACTTATTCCATAACAAAAACACTTTTAAAAGGAGCACCCCATGGCGCGTGGATTTAACCGCGTTTTCCTCATCGGCAATCTGGGCCGCGACCCGGAATTGACCTACACCCCCAGCGGCGTTGCCATAGCTAAGTTTTCGCTGGCAACTGGCGAAGTTCGTAAAAACCAGAACGGCGAATGGGAAGAATTCACCGAATGGCATAACATTAAATTGTTCGGTAAAACCGCCGAAACTGCCAGCCAATATCTCACCAAAGGCCGACATGTCTTCATCGAAGGACGAATCTCCACTCGGACCTACGAGAAAGACGGGCAACAGATGTATTTCACCGAGATCCTAGGTTCTGAGATGAGAATGCTCGGCGGCCCGCGAGACGACAGCGGCAGCGGCGGTGCTCCCCGCGAAGGCGGCGGCTACCGCCAGCAGCCCGCCATGCCGGGGCCTGTTCCTCCTGAGCCCGGCGCCGGATCCGTGCCGGAAGACGACCTGCCCTTCTAATCGCTTGATGTGCTCTTTGGTCGTCGGGCTGCTCCTGTTACTGAGCTTGACCGTCGAGAGCGCCTTCGCGGCGGACAGCCTGACGGTGGTGGTGTCAGGCAGCTATCGGGGGCGGCTTGACGGCTGCCACTGCCCCTACGGCAGCAAAGGCGGCATCGCTCCTCGCGCAGCCCTAATGAAACGTCTATTTCCAGCTGGATTCCCGCTGGGGCTGGACTGCGGCGGATATTTAGACCTCGACCCGGAAGGCGGTCAGTCCCGCAGCCTCTGCAGCCTTATCGGCTTACGGCAGCAAGGACTGGAAGTCATCTTTGCGGGCGCGAGGGACTTGTTCTACGGCGAAAATTACCTCAAGAGGACGGCGGATTCGGCCGGCGTGGTGCTGGTGTGCGCGAATATCGTGCGCGAACCCGGCGGTGAGTCGCTGTTCGACCATTGGCGAGTGGTCGAACGCGACGGCTGGTGCATCGCGGTCACAGGGGTGGCGGAATACCTCGAAGGGCAGCGCTTTCCCGGTGTGGAGTGCTGGCGAGTGGTTCCACCGGATTCAACGGTCGGAGAACTGCGTCGAACTCAGCCACCAGATGCTGATCTGGTGGTGTTGCTGACCGAAATGAACGAAAAAAGCCTTCAGGCCTTCTTGCCGGAGTTCCCCGAAGCAGAGTTGGTTTTCACCAGCAATCGGTTGATAAAGCAGCCTTCGCCCTTCTGGGTTGGTTCATCGTTGGTCATTCACCCTCAGCCCGACGGGGGATTCATAGATGTTGTCAAGATTCCCCCCGGCTGGAGCGGCAAAGACAGTATAGTCTTCGAGTCGCATATCCTGAAAGCCGACACCCCGCCAGATGCGGCGACCTTGAAGTGGATGCGGAAGTGTCTGGGATGGGATTAAGAAAAATCCCCTGCCGGGGACGGCACAACTGAGCATGAAAACAGCCTCTCGACTTGGAGGACGGACTTTCAGTCCGCTCACTTAATTCACAGCAGATGAAGCGGATTGAGCTGATATTTCTCATCGCTATTATCTGCTGGACCTGCTTCATCTGCTGTGAATCAAACGATGCGCGGGCAGGGAGTCCCTCGCTGCTGGTGGTCGGGTTCGGAGACCCAACCTACGCGGAGGAATCGATGTTTTCAAATTCAACAACGTTTCAGGAGAAACTCCATGAGACTTTTAACCGTTTTTACGTTACTTTTCATATCGATTCTCGGTTTCAGCTTTGCTGGCTGCGAATCCGACGACGCCACTAATCCCGCGCCCTTGAATCCCGGTCGGCTCGACGTTTCCGTCACCGGATATGAGTTCGGCGCCGTGGAGGTCGGCGACTCATCCTTGTTCACCTTCTATATTGCCAATCGTGGTGAACGGGTGCTGAACTTGACCTCTATCGACATAGCCAATTCCGTCTTTCACGCTTATTACGCCGTAGATTCAATGTCGGTGATTGCTGCGGAATCGCTGGCGGTTCGAGTCGTCTTTCGACCGGAGACCGCCGGCGTCTTCGAGAGCCAAGCGCTCATCCGCTCCGACGACGAGGAGCGTCCGGAAGTTTCAGTAACGCTTCGCGGCGTGGGTTTGCGCCCACCGGTGACGCTGCTGGAACCGTGGCTGGTCGCAGCCAACTACGCTGATGGCGCGGGCAACCTGAGCTTGCTCGGTTTGAACAGTCATTCCCTGCGCCTCGGCGTCATCGGCCTCGGCAACAATCCCAACGACATAGTCCGCGACGGCAATTTCCTGTATGTCGTCAATTCGGTCTCGCATGACATGAATGTCCTGGAGATCTTGGACGACTTCTCAATCATCATGTCTGAGGTGGTAGATTTAGGGCGCGAAACCAACGCCAGCCCGGAATTCGCAGCGATGGATGAGAATCACCTCCTATATGTCACCAACATGAACCTCGGCAACGTTACCATCTATGACACCCGCCGAAGGGAAATGCTCGAGCCAATCCCGGTTGGGCTTTCGCCGATGGACATCCTGATCAGCGAAGACAAAGCCTATGTCTGCAACAGCGGCTTTCGCGTCTCAGACTTCGGCTACGACCCCGGCACCGTGTCAGTCATCAACCTCGCCGACCGCTCGACGACCGTTGTGAACGTCCCCCTTAATCCCCAGTATCTGGCGCTCGATAAGCGCGGGAAGATTCACGTTGTCTGCACTGGCAACTACGTGGACGTGCCCGGCAGCATCGCCGTGGTTAATCCGACGTCCGGCGCGGTCGAACGACTGATAGCCATCGGAGGAAAGCCTTCCCAGTTGGCATTCACTCCCGACAACACCGGCTGCGTCCCGGCTTACGGCGAGTGGGGCGAGCAGAATCCGGGGCTGGTGTTCCGTTACAACGCTGACACCGGCGAAATACTGAATGGCCCCGACAATCCGATTCTGGTCGGCAACGGCGCGGCGCGAATTACGGTCGGAAGTGACGGAGCGGTTTATATTGCTTGCTTTGGAGCCGATCGTGTTGATAAATTAGTCGGAGCCGATCTGGTGGAGAGCATTCAGATTGGAGACGGTCCAACGCCGCTGCTGCTCGCTGAACCTTGACGCGATAGCTGAGAAAACGCCGTTGGGGAACAAAATCCAAATGATAAAAGTATAACTACAGTTCAGACTGGCAGGACAATAAGCCGGTCGATGTGGCATGTGGAAACTCGTCCATAGAAAGGAGTTGCGATGAAGGCTTTATATCGTTTATTTTTCAACGTATTGCCGCTGACCGCGGCGTTGCTGATGACTTTCACGGGCTGCAAAGAAGACCTCGCCAAGCCGGATCTAGGACCTGCGCCAAGCCCTATTCTGTTCGTGGCGAACCAGACCGCTGGCGGCGGCTCTCTTACGATGATAGATTTAGGCAGCGGAGCGGTCAGCAATGTAGATAATGCTCCGCTGGGCGACACACCCAACGATATCATCCTCAAGGACGACCTGCTCTACATAGTCAATTCCGGCTCGCATAACATTAATACGGTTCGCATCGTGAACCGTTCGACCATCGTCCTCGAGGACACCATCTGGATTGGGGGCCGAAACAGCCAACGCAGCCCGCAGCACGGCGTTGTGTACCACGATGACAAGATCTATGTCACCAATTACGCAGACGGCACGATTTCTGTCTATGATCTGGCGCACCACCGTCCGTTATACACCCTCGAAGACGTAGGCGTCGCTTTGGCTGACATCACCGCGGTCGGCGCCTATCTGTATGTGTGTGACACCGGTTGGGACGCTCAAGCGCAGGTCTTCAATCAAGGGCGGGTGCTGGTCATCAACACTGAGACCGAAGCAGTCGATGCGGTTGTCAACGTCGCGGCCAATCCCACCAATATGGCGCTCGACGCCGACGGACGGCTGCACGTTATATGCTCCGGCGAACCGGGTGGGAACAACGGTCAAGTCAGGGTCATCAATCCCAACTCCAATTCGGTGGTTCAGGTGATAAACCTCGGCGGCGAGCCGGGGGACGTGGTCATCAATTCCCACAACATCGCCTATGTGGCAGCCGGCGGCTGGGACGCTGAGCCCGGCTTAGTCTTTCGTTACGACGCCGGTATCGGTGAGGTTCTGAATGGACCGGATGATCCTATTGAGGTGGGGCGCGGCGCAATGAGGGTGACCCTGGGTGAAGACGACGCTGTCTATGTATCCTGCAACCGCGCCAACCGCATCGACAAGATAGTGGATGCCGCGCGTGTCAACAGCTACACCGTCGGACAAGCTCCAGGGCCGATGGTGTTGTTCTACTGATGTCGTGAACTTTACTAACTCAAATCCCTTAAGAGGAGATATTGAGGGAATGCCTTTTAAGAATAATGGGGGATTTACCCGCCGCGGTCTCGGACGGGCGTTGCTTTGGGTCGGAGTGGCAGTCGCGCTGTATCTGACGGGCTGTGGAGGCGGACGACTTATCCCGAGAGACCTGAAGGACTTCGTGTCCGCAGATTTGAAGATGGAGCGGCGGCGCGTCGAGCTGACGCAGCCCTTCCGCACCACCATGACGCTGCGGGTCAATGCCATGCCGGTCGCCAACGCCCGTCAAGCCAACCGTGAGTTCATTGAGTCATGTTTGAAATACTTCCAACGGGACGGCGTGACCGATTTTATCAACGACACGTTGATTTTCGAAGTCCGGCTGGACGCTGACCCCAAGGTGTGCCTCAAGTGGACGACGGTGACGATGGACATGCGGGCGCTGGTCAAGGACAAGATGGGTATCGAGGAGTTCATCGAACGCTGCCGGAAGGAGGAGCATTGGACGGATGAGTTTGAGCAGGCAGAGGAACCGATGAACTCCGAATACTGAAACGATGTTTTATACACATTAGCGTTCATATTATTAAGAGGGGCAGATAATACTTTACATCTGCTGTCATTTCCCAGAAAATAGCTCCCTCCAGCCGCGTAGGTCGGGCGTCTCGCCCGACATTTCCCCCCTGCTGGCAGGGGGAAATACAAAGGGGGATATTTTCAGGTTCCGTGGTGGGGAAGCCACCATGACAATTCCCGCGAAAGCGGGAATCCAGCCCAAGTCCTTCTGGATTCCAGCTTTCGCTGGAAT
>CAZCEM010000125.1:0-6703 GCA_964497555.1 uncultured bacterium | reverse complement strand
CTAAGCCGATGCGGTGGCAGAACATCACCGAACGCGGCTCGCCGCCGTGCTCGCCACAGATGCCGCACTTCAGGCTGGAACGAGTCGTCCGGCCCCGCTCGACGCCCCACTCCATCAGCTTGCCCACGCCTTCCTGGTCGATGGATTGGAAGGGCTCGCTCTTGACGATGTCGTGCTCCAGATAGTAGGGCAGGAAACCGCGCGAATCGTCGCGGGATATGCCCAGCGTCGTCTGCGTCAGGTCGTTGGTGCCGAACGAGAAGAACTCGGCTACTTCGGCGATCTGGTCGGCGGTTATCGCTGCCCGCGGCAGCTCGATCATGGTTCCAACGAGGTACTCGAACTCCACACCCTGCTCCTTCATCACCTCCGCTGCCACTTTGCGCACCACCTTGGCCTGACGCGCCAATTCCTCCTTGAAGCCCACCAGCGGAATCATCACTTCCGGCAGAACCTTCACGCCTTCCTTCACCGCGATGGCCGCGGCTTCGAAGATGGCGCGAGCCTGCATCTCGGTGATTTCGGGATACACGTTGCCCAGGCGGCAGCCACGGTGTCCCAGCATGGGATTGGCTTCGTGCAGGTTCTCAACCTTAGCCTTGATGTTGTCAGGATGGCGGTCGAGATCCCGCGCCAGCTCGTCGATTTCCTTGTCAGTATGAGGCAGGAACTCGTGCAGCGGCGGATCTAGGGTCCGGATGGTGACCGGCAGCCCGTCCATCACCCGGAAGATGCCCAGGAAGTCTTCGCGCTGCATGGGCAGCAGCTTGGCAAGCGCGGCTTCGCGGGCGGGTTTGTCTTCCGCCAAAATCATCTCGCGCACCGCCATGATGCGGATCCCGCCGAAGAACATGTGCTCGGTGCGGGTGAGGCCGATGCCTTCCGCACCGAACGCCCGCGCCACTCGACATTGGTCGGGCTGGTCGGCGTTGGTGCGAACCTTCAGGCGACGCTCGGCGTCCGCCCAGGACATTAGCTTGGAATAGATGTGATACATGGGCGACTTGGCCGGGTCGAGGGTGTGATCCACTAAAACCTGGATGATTTCTGAGGGCAGGGTCTTGATTCTGCCTTCGATCACTTCGCCGGTGGTGCCGTCGATGGACAGCCAGTCGCCTTCGCGGAAGGTCTTGCCCGCGACCTTCATCTCGCCCTTCTCGTAGTTGAGGTCGAGGTCTTTGCAACCAGCCACGCAGACCTTGCCCATCTGCCGAGCGACCAGCGCGGCGTGGGAGGTCATGCCGCCGCGAGCGGTCAGGATTCCCTGCGCGGCGTTCATGCCTTTGATGTCTTCGGGGGAGGTCTCAGCGCGGACTAACAAGACGTCCTTGCCGCCTTTGACGTTTTCCACCGCGGCTCGAGCTGAAAAGAAGATGGCGCCGGAAGCGGCGCCGGGACCGGCGTTCAAGCCTTTAGCCAGAAGCTTGCCTTCCTTGATGGCTTTCTTCTTTTCATCAGCGTCGAAGACGGGGCGAAGGAGCTGGTTGAGTTGCTCGGGATCCATGCGGGTCAAGGCTTCCTGTGGGGTGATGAGCCCTTCCTCGACCATCTCCACGCCGATGCGGATGGCTGCTAGGCCGGTGCGCTTGCCGGTGCGTGTCTGGAGCATCCAGAGCTTGCCCTTCTGGACGGTGAACTCCATGTCCTGCATTTCGCGGTAGTGTTTTTCCAGCGTCTGGTAGGCGTTGACCAGACCCTTATAGACTTCGGGCATTTCCTTTTCCAGCTCAATGATCTGGTGCGGGGTGCGGATGCCGGCGACTACGTCTTCGCCCTGGGCGTTGGCGAGGTATTCGCCGTAGAATTCGCGGGCGCCGGTGGCGGGGTTGCGGGTGAAGGCTACGCCGGTGGCGCTGTCGAAGCCCATGTTGCCGAAGACCATCGACTGCACGTTGACCGCGGTGCCCCAGGTGTCAGGGATGTTGTTCAAGCGGCGGTAGGCGATGGCGCGCTCGATGTTCCAGCTTTTAAACACCGCGCCGATGGCCGCCCAGAGCTGCTCCATGGGGTCCTCGGGGAAGTCGATGTCTAAGCGTGTGTTGACAATGCCCTTGAACACGCCGACCATTTCCTTCCAGTCGTCAGCGGTCAGATCCACGTCCTCGGAGACGCCGCGCTCGTGCTTCTTCTTCTCGATGGCGACTTCGAAGGGGTCGTGTTCCTTCTCACCGGCTTTGACGCCCAGTACCACGTCCGCGAACATCTTAACGAAGCGGCGGTAGGAGTCCCAGGCGAAGCGGGGGTTGCCGGTGCGGGCGATGAGACCCTTGACGGTGTGATCGTTGAGACCCAGGTTCAGGACGGTGTCCATCATGCCCGGCATGGACACGCGGGCGCCGGAGCGCACCGAGACCAGCAGGGGGTTTTCGGGGTTGCCGAAGCGGGCGCCCATAATTTCCTCGACCCGGCGGAGGGCGTGACGTACGTCATCGCGCAGTCCTTCCGGGTAGCTGTTGTTTTCCATGTAGTAAGTGCAGACTTCGGTGGTGATAGTGAAGCCGGCGGGGACGGGGAGACCGATATTGGCCATCTCAGCGAGGTTGGCGCCCTTACCGCCGAGGAGGTTCTTCATTTCGGCTTTGCCCTCGGCACGCTCGCCGCCGAAGGAATAGACGTGCTTGACAGCCATGGTGGTGTCCTTCAAAGTTTAGGTGTATGATGTGTTGACGAATTTCGTTGATTCGCTTCAGCGCACGGGATAAGCGTCTCGCTTGTCAGCCGGGGACAACAACCTGCGCGAATCGGCGTCATGGATAGCACGGTTGTCAAGCGGGACACTTAACCTACGCGAAACGGACGCGCCTTCTTTTCCAAACCTTAAAAGATAAACAAGTTTCCATCTCATTTCAAGGGAAGAGGGGGATGCGGCGGAGAAAAACTGGGAGAGGGGAGTGGGTCTCGCCGATTCCGATAAGCTCTCTTGTTTTATAGAGGACTAATTAGGGTGATTCTCGAAAAAAATGCCTTGACATTAAAGGGAAAGCGCTGTAACTTAAGTTAAGCGCATTGGAAAGGATGCGAATGACATCAGGTCGGTCGAGTGATTTGAAGCATCAGCAGAGGAAACTGACATGAAATTCAGCTTAGGGATTATCTTCTTGGCGCTGATTCTGTGTGGTACCGCATCAGCGCAGGATTCCCTTAACATCGTCAAGCTCTGCACCCTGCCCATGACAGCCTATCAGGTCGAAGTTCAAGGAGATTACGCTTACGTCGCGGCGGGGGAGGATGGCTTGCTGGTGATTGACGTAAGAGATCCGGTACATCCAAGGGAGGTGGGAAGGTGTCGGCTGAGTTGCTCTGCTCAAGCGATTATTCTTGGCGACGAATGCGCCTATGTCTGGGGAGGCGAAGATCATGGAGCTTTTCGCATTTCCTTCATTGATTTAACCATCCCCGAAGACCCGATGGAATCTGGGTATTTCGAACATCAAGGATTTTCTGAGTATGGTTTTACGAAAATGGCTTTATATGGCTCTCTACTCTATACATTATCCGGGGAGATCGTTGATTTTAGTAATCCCGGTTCTCCGCAGGTGGTGGGCGAATGCCCGACTGGCAGGAAATTCACTATAGAAGAAGACCATTTCTTTTACACGATTGATGACTGTTTGCTGGGCATCTGCGACCTGAGCAATCCAACTGAGCCTGCTGAGATAGCTCGACTTGAGTTGCTCGAGCTTACGCCGGTCAATGTGAGCGTCAGCGATACCATTTTAATAGTCACAGGTATTGCGGGCTTCGCCTCAGTCTATAACATCAGCAATCCGGCGGAACCCAGCGAGCTTGCCTTTATTGACCTCGGCCTTCCTATAGAATCAGTGGTGGCCGCACCATTTTTCAACGGTGAATACTACATAGATCCTGTTTTACTTTCGATCAGCGATTTTCACGATCCAGTCAATCCGCGTGTCAATGTCGGATGGTATCACCCGCCATTTTGCAATAATGTCTCTCTCGGTGTCAGCGGGTTGATTTACACCAGCAATAGAATCGGTTTTCAAATCTTCCGCTTCACCCCGCCAGAGGACGCCGCGCCTCAGCCGAACACCACAATCCCGACCGAATTCGCCCTGTATGCCGCATATCCCAATCCCTTCAACAGCTCAACCCGGCTGGAGTACAGCATGGCGGTGGCGGGTCGGGTGAGTTTGAAGTTGTATGATTTGACCGGGAGGGAGGTAGTGGACTTGGTGGACAAAGTGGACAGCCCCGGAAGGCACAGCGTTACGCTGGACGGGGCAGGTTTGGCGGCGGGGATCTATTTTGCGACGCTTACAGGGGAAGGGTTTGTCGAGAAGCAGAAAATCGCGCTGGTGAAGTGATCACCGGCGCTCGGTTGAAGCAGATTATCAGGGGGAGAAATGAGATTTACCGCCTTATTCTTAGCAAACTGCCTGATTTGCACCGCAGCCATGGCACAGCCTGACGTCCACTGGGCGCACATGTACGGCGCCGAGCGGCGGGATATCTTTAACGACGTCTATGCCTCCTCCGACGGAGGCTATGCGGCTTGCGGCTCCCACCGCGACTTGAACCATTCGCCTGATTCCACCTACGACGCCTGGGTCGTCAAAGTTGACGAAATCGGGAACGTAGAATGGCAGGTGGAATTAGGAAATGCCGGCCTTGCGGACGAAGCGGTCGCCATCATCGAGACCGATTTTCGAGAGTTTCTGACGGTGGGCAAGAATGAAGGGCGCGTGTTTGCCTGGATGATAGATCCAGACGGCGAGGTGATGTGGTCGCGGTCCTACGCGGAAGGCAAAGCTTATGCGGTCATTGAGCTGAAATCCGGGCAGTATGTGATTGCCGGACGCGGCGACCGGCAATACTATATGGTCTGTTTCCTGCATGACGACGGTGAAGTGGTTTGGGAGCATACTTACGCAGACGGAGCTTCCAGTGCCACGTTTGAAACCCTAAAGGAGACCCAGGGCGGCATCGTGGCGGCTGGCGAAGGCTACTATGACGGGATTCCCTACTGGCGAGCCGGCATCACCAAGGTGGAATTCAACGGCGACCGGATTTGGCAGCGGCAGCTCAATCCCCAACCCTGCCAGATGTGTCACTCGTTAGTCTCTCGACCGGGAGGATTTGCCATGTTAGGCGAGTTCTGGACCGGCGACGGTCGTCAAGACTTCGACTTCGCCTTCATAGAGGTTGACGACGAGGGCAATCAAGAGAGTTTCCGACGAATTGACGTCGATAACAACTCCAACGACCGCGGTTATGGACTGGTGCGCCTTAATCCCGACGGCTATGTATTGACGGGGACGAATGGGAATACTGCGACCGGTCAGGCGGTGGCGATTGACCCGCAACTGAACACCCGCTGGACGGTTATTTACAATCGAATGGATCGGATAATTCAAGGCGTCTGCGGCACGGGGAACTCCTTCCAGAATGCGACTATTGCCCCTGACGGCGCGGTGATGGTCTGCGGCTCGGTTCAGCCCGTTCAGGGCAATTCCAACGGGCTGATTATGAAGCTGCAACAGGAAATACTCTCGCCGCAGTTCCTCTATTGGGAACCGGAAGACACCATCCTGACCGTGCTGCAGCACGATACGCTCGACTTTCTGGTTAGGGCTACCGGACCCCACGGAATGGACTTGAACTACTTCTGGCTATTCTGCGGCGACACTATTTCGCATGACACCACCGCCACCGTGATCTTCGACTCGTTAGGTGTGTTCGAACTGCCCTGTGTAGTCTATGGCGGCGGCTTCACTGCTTCCATCACCTGGCACATCACGGTGGATGACTTCTTCATCCGCTGGTTCTCGCCCGACAGCACCGATTTGGTGGTGCGGAGAAACACTACGATCCCCTTCTCAACCAACATCGCCTGCGCTGATAGAGAGGCGATTACCACCTGCGTCTGGACCTACATCGACCGAAACCTCCGCCGCAATCCGCTGGGGGAGGGTGATTCGGTGGACGTCTGCTTCGACCTGGCGGGGGACTGCGCCGTGGAGGCGCTGGCCGAATGGGGACCACAGCGGGATCAGGTTCGCTGGAACGCAGCGGTTCGGTCGGCGGTGTGGTGGTGGAATCCGCATGTGGATTCTCTTACGGCGCATCAGGGAGATACGCAGGAGTTCAACATCATTCCCTTCAACCGGGATTCCGATTCTCTAAGTTACGAGTGGCGGTTGGACGACATAGTGCTGGGCGTCGAGGAAGATTTGCTGGAACTGGAGTTCCCAGCGCTGGGGGAGTATGTCTTAACAGCGGTCTGCCATGATGGGGCGGAAGCGGACACCATCGGCTGGCTGGTGACGGTGATTGAGCGGAGTGAAGCGCCTTTCGTTGAAACTGACCTGCCCACAACATTGACCTTGTATCCACCGGTGCCGAATCCTTTCAACAACCAGACTCGGATTGACTATTATCTGGATAAGGAGGGGTGGGTTTCATTGAAGGTGTACGATATCAGGGGCAGGCTGGTGGTGGACTTAGTGGACCAGGTGGACAGCGGTGGACGGCACAGCGTGGTGCTTGATGCGTCGGGGCTGGCGGCCGGGGTGTATGTCGCGGCGCTGAGGGGGGAAGGCGCAACCTTAAAACAGAAAGTAGTTGTCATTAAGTAACGTTTGCTGTAAAACTCTTCCTTCGATTATACACTCTGCTCAAAATTGCCCATCCGCTGTCATTTCCCAGAAAATAGCGCCTGCGACGCGTAGGTCGGGCCTCCGAG
>CAZCEM010000124.1:810-6762 GCA_964497555.1 uncultured bacterium | reverse complement strand
GAGGCCCGACCTACGCGCTTTGAAGGGGCTATTTTCTGGGAAATGACAGCAGATGTCAAGTACTTTCTGCCCCCTTAATAACACAAGGACGATACAGGATCTTTTTCCAGCGAGCTGACTGAGGGGGACACATCAACTCGCTCGGCAAAGCAAAAGAGTTTGAGGACGCTGGCATCTATGGTTTTGATGCGGTCACCCCATTCACTTGACAAGGAAAATCGACCATGCAACTTAACGTAAAAAAAATCGCCTTCACCACCGCCATTCTATGGGGATTGTTCATCTTCGGGCTGACGTGGTGGATAATCTTCTTCGAGGGTCAGACCCGCGAGAAAACCCTCATTGGGAAGGTCTATCGCGGTTACTCCATCAGCGCCCCGGGCAGCGTCGTCGGCGCGTTGTGGGGCTTCGCCGACGGCTTGCTCGGCGGGGCGCTCTTCGCTTGGATATTCAACTTCCTCACCCGACGCGTCGATTACGTGGAGAAATAATCCCGCGTAATGCAAATCGAGAACCAGCAATTTCCATAAACTGTGGGAGAAACCATGGAAGACTTTGGAACAAATCGACCGAGCGGCTCAATTCAGATCGAATCGATGTATCCACCGCGGATCGGCGACGCCTTCCGCCAGGCTTGGAGCACGTTGTGGCAGCGGTTTCCAATCCTTTTTCTGGGCGGACTGATCTACTTTGCCATCGCAATGGCAGTGGGCGGCATATTCAGTCTGCTGCAAAAAGGTACAGGCCCAGTGGAGCAATTGCTGTGGTCGGGATTGTCGGTGATAGCTCAACTGCTATTAGTCGCCCCGTTAGGTTATGGAGTGGCGTATTTCTATCTGCGGGTGGTCCGCGGCGACGACGCTTCGATCGAGGACCTTTTCACAGTATTCAGCAATTACGGAAATGCCGTCCTCGCTGGTATTCTCGTCTCCATAATCACGTTGGTGGGTTTTGTGCTTCTCATCGTGCCGGGCATTATTTTCTCCTGCAAGCTGATCTTCGTGCCCTATTTGATTGTTGACCGCCGGATGGGAGCCATTAAGGCTATCCAGGAATCCTGGGCGATGACCAAGGGATACGCCACCGACGTCTTCTTGATGTTTCTGTTGTGCATCCCCATAGCCATCGCCGGCGCAATCGTGCTGTTGGTGGGACTTATTCCAGCCATGATGTGGATAGCGCTGGCATTCGCTGCCTACTACAACCTGCACGACACCTACCGGCACCCGAAGAAGTCGTCGGAGTTCGAGCCGATAAAGGCGGTGTAGAGTTCAAGCCCGTCCATCATTCCAGCGAAAGCTGGAATCCAGAGCCACAGATAATTTGCGAATCTCAGAATGGATTCCTGCTTGCGCTGGAACGATGCGCTTCAGAGCGTTCAAACTAAACTGCGGAGCCGTCGGACTGAGTCTGAGAGTCCGCTCTCTATTATTTACACTACATGCAAAAAATCAGTGAAAGCCGCATCGCCGAAATCTTTGACGCCATGAAGCGCTGCCGGATAGCCGTGGTCGGCGACCTGATGATAGACCGCTACGTTTGGGGGAGAGTGGATCGGATCTCCCCTGAAGCCCCTGTGCCTATCATCGCCCTCGAAGGCGAATCCTCCAACCTCGGCGGCGCTGCCAATGTTGCCGCCAATGTCGGCGCGCTGGGCGCGTCGGTGGATTTGTTCGGTTTGGTCGGCGAAGACGATGAAGGTCAACTGCTGCGCGACATCGTGCGAGACAACGAGTACCACTCGGAGGGCATCATCACCGACCCTAACCGCCGCACCAGCGTCAAGACCCGCGTCATCGCGCAGAGCCAGCACCTGCTGCGAATCGACCGCGAAACCATCCGATATCAAAATGACGACACCGCCCAGGTCATCATTGACCGCTTTCTGGAGAATGCCGACCATTTCGACGCCGTCATTCTGCAGGACTACAACAAAGGCGTGCTGTCGTCGCGATTGATCCGGACCGTTATCGACTTATGTCGCGCGAAGCAAATCCCCATTGGCGCCGATCCCAAGCGAGACCACTTCTGGGAATATACCGGCGTGACGCTGTTCAAGCCCAATCTGTCGGAACTGAGCGCTGCCATGGGTCGGCAGTTGCGGCGGGATGAAGATTTCAGCGAAATAGGACGCGAAGCCTTCCGCAATCTCGAAACCAAATATCTGCTGGTCACCGCCGGCTCGCGGGGGATGTCGCTGTTCACGGAGGAAGGCATCGAGCACGTCCCCACCCAGGCGCAGAAGGTGCACGACGTCTCCGGCGCCGGCGACACCGTCATCGCCGCCATCATGACCACCCTCGCCGCCGGAGCGACCATCCAAGAAGCAGCCGTCATCGCCAACTGGGCCGCCAGCGTGGTGGTCGCCGAAGTGGGAGCGGTGCCGGTGGACGCCGATAAGCTCCGTCGGGCTTGCATAGGGCGCTGATGAAACAACTCCCTGCTTGGATACGTCAGTCTTGTTTTAAGGCTGATATCCCCCTGGATGACTACCTGATGGATGTCGGACGCCGCTTTCCATCACACGCCTTGCTGGCAAACCGCACTTCACAATATATTTATCTGTATCTGGTTCATTACCTTTCCACAGTCGCCCGTGAATTCATCGATGGAAATATCCGCATCCTCGATTGGGGATGCGGGAAGGGGCATATCACCTATCTGTTGCGAAAACAGTTCTCGGACATAACAAGCTGCGATGTGGTCAGCGGCGAGGATTCCTCGTTTGGGCAGGATACGCCGATTATCGCAGAGCAGCAGATAGATGTTGTGCCGTTAACTGACGCGGTGATTCTCCCGTTCGATGACAACGCCTTCGATGTGGTCTGTAGTTTTGGGGTGCTGGAACACGTGCCGGATGATATTGGGTCGCTGGAGGAGTTGAGTCGGGTGCTCAAGCCGGCCGGGCTGTTTTTCTGCTTCTTCCTGCCCCAGCGGTGGTCCTGGACCCAGCGGCTCGCGCATCTGCGCGGCGATTACTACCATAAACGGCTGTACACCTTCCCGCAGGCTGCGACCATGCTGAACAGTGTCGGATTAGAGCTGCTCGACGGCTGGCGTCGCCAGCTATTCCCCAAGAACCGTATCAACTATCCGTTTTTCCGGCAGTTTGAACGATTCGATCAACTGCTGTGCAAGATTCCACCGTTAAACCACCTCGCCACAAATCTAGAATTCGTTGCGAAAAAAGGGACGAACCACCATCGCGCAAAACCGAGTTGATGCTTTGTTATCCTTACCATTGCAGAGCAAGGTTTGAAAACAAAGGGTACTTTATGAGCTTAACTACTTTCTCTTTGACACTCGCCTTACTTCTGCTCGCCAGCATAGGCTCCCTGACAGCCGCAGAGCTGCAAATCCGCTGTCCCGCAGTGGCTTACGACATCCGTGCGGATTTCAACGTCGCTGACCACACCGTCTCCGGCGTTGAAACTATGACCGTCGCCGGCGGCAACTGTGACCGGGTGGGATTTCTGGTCAACACCGGCTTCGCAGTGGTGCGTTGCAAGGTCAATGGAACGTCCTCGGTTCCTCAGCCGGTGGAAGCCTGGCTGCCCGAAGAAATCTCACCCGAATACGGCAAATACAGCGAATGGGATCCCGCTGCCGCTTCGCTGTGGACGGCTCGCATCCCCTACAAACACCGTCCGGTGGATACGCTGTTCGTCGAGATAGCTTGGAAGGGCTCGCTGTACGAGCCGCCCGACAACCGGCAGTTCTCCCGCGAGAAGATCGCCTTCGAGGTCAACGGCACCATCGGCGAAGAAGGCATTTTTCTCTCGCCTTCGGTCTGGTGGTATCCCCGTCTGCCGGATTGCCTCGCTACGCATAGACTCGTCACGCATCTGCCTCCAGGTTGGAACGGCGTTAGCGCGGGCGATCCGAGCTGGACCGAGACCGTCGGCGGCGTTGAGGTGACTCATGTTTCGACCTTCCCGCTGGACGGCCTCAACTTCAGCGCCAATCGTTTTCAGGTAGATGAGGTGGAAGCAAACCATGTTAGAATAATGACTTATTTCCTGCCTAATGAAGCCGACTTGGTGCCGGACTACCTGAAATCATCACAACATTACATCGAGATGTACAGCGAGATGCTGGGCGCGTATCCGTTTCCCAAGTTCGCGGTGGTCGATAACTTCCTGCCCTCCGGCTACGGGATGCCCGGCTGGACGCTGCTCGGCAGCGAAGTGCTGCAACTGCCCTTCATCCGCTACACCTCGCTGGGGCATGAAATCCTTCACAACTGGTTCGGCAACTCGCTGCTGGTGGATTACCGCGGCGGCAACTGGTGCGAGGGTTTGACGGTCTATCTCGCTGACCATCTCTACAAAGCCCAGCAATCCCCGCAGGGGGGCGTCGAGTACCGTCGGGATGTTCTGCGCGACTACGCCGCCTATGTCAATCAGGGCAACGAGTACGCCCTGACCGACTTTGTGGCGCGCGAGGAGTCGTCCGACCGCGCCATCGGCTATGGCAAGTCCATGATGGTCTTCCACATGCTGCAAGTCTGGGGCGACCAGCGCGACACCGCCCTGTTTCTGCGCGCTGTCCGCGATATGGCCGCGGAAAACACCGGCAAGGCGGTTTCCTGGAGCGACTGGCAGACGGTGTATGAGCGGGTGTATAAGGAAAAGCTGGGCTGGTTCTTCGACCAGTGGGTACGGGGGCTGGGCGCGCCCTTGGTTTCGCTGGACAAGGTGGAACTCGACCAGTCGCGCTCCAAGTGGCGTGCGAAACTAATCCTATCCACCATTCCGAGCGGCAAGTATCGCTTTATACTGCCGGTTCAGTCAATCAATGACGCTGGCATCACTCGGCTGGAGTGGTTCGACGTCTCCATATCCCCGCAGGAAATCATCTTGAAAGGCAAGGGACGGTTGACGGGATTGCAGTTGGATCCTCAATTCGACGTGTTCAGACAGCTTTATCCCGCTGAGATTCCCGCTACGTTCGCGGGTTTTTTCGGCAATCCGGAAGGAGTGTTTGTGGTTAAATGCGCCGAAGACAAGCGGGATGGTTTTCTCAAGGTTGCCGAAGGCTTGAAGAGCGAGGCGCAGACCATCGCCGCACCTGATGAGAAGTTAGCTAAGGAAACCTCCCGCTGGCTCATCGGCAATTGGACGACTTTGAATCGGCAGCCGGAACTTGCGCCCTATCTGGAGAAAGTGCTCAGCCTGCTGCCGGAGGGCAGCAGCGATGCCTTTCCCGACGACGTTACCGCCAACGTGGTCTTCCCGCTGGAGGGATCCCCAAACGCCCTGATGGCGTTGTCGGTATGCGGCGCAGCGGCAGATCCCGTCGTCGGCACTCGCAAGCTGGTGCATTACGGCAAATACAGCTTTGTGGTCTTCGCGGAAGGCAAGGCGGTAAATAAGGGCATCCTGCCGCCGTCGGGCGTAAATCCGTTGGAATGGAAGGCGAAGTAGCTTTCCGAACGAGAAAACCCGAACTGAAACCAGCTCGGGTTTTTTAAAGGATGCTTGAGGAGACTCCCTACTTCACCATCGTCATCTTCCGCGTCTTCACAAAGTCTCCTGCCTGAATCCGGCAGAAGTACACCCCCGAAGACACCGGAATCCCCGCTGCGCTGCGTCCCAGCCAAGGCAGCGTGTAGTATCCCGCTTTCATCTGACCATTGACCAGCGTCGCCACCTCGCGCCCCATCACGTCGTATATCCGAATCTTCACATCCGAATCCCGCGGCAGCCCGTACTGAATCCGCGTCATGTCGTTGAAGGGATTCGGGTAATTCTGCGTCAGGAAGAATTCCGTCGGTATCACCGGCCTCGCGGCATAGGCGTCCGGGCTGCTTAGCAGCGCCAGCAACTCGTCCACGTGCTTGCGGTGGTTCGGATAATCCACCGGACACAGCGCCGGCATCGACCCCAGGCCAATGGCATCGCCCCGATCATGACCATTGCGCTCCGCCCAGTCTTCCGCTTCCAGATGCAT
>CAZCEM010000124.1:0-800 GCA_964497555.1 uncultured bacterium | reverse complement strand
CAGCGTGCCCGCGTCGATAACCGCAAAGACGCTGTCCGCCAGGCAGTCCGCGTTCCGCACAATGGCTTCAAATCCAGCGATGGCTTCGTCGTACCGATGCTGCGCCGCCAAAGCCCACAACGCCGCCCGGCGGGCTTTCCAGGCCAGGGTGTGGTTGCGGGAGGTATCCGCCAGCGCCGCGAAGTAGTCATCCAGCGCGTCCAGTGCATTGTCGCGGTCGCGCAGGTTGGCAAGGTCCTTATTCAACCACAGCAGCCGCTCGACCGATATCGGCGCCAGGCTGGTCTCGCCGAATTCGGCGATCAATGTCCGATGGGAGGCGACGGCGCGGTCCGGGGATTCGGCTTCCAGTTCCGAAGCGGCGACGAAAGCCCGGAAAGCCGCGTCTTCGCGTTCTTCCTCATCGTCCGCGATCATCCTGCCGCCGGTGCCCTTTTCACCGACGACATCCTCCAGGTTCTGCTCTCCGCGAACGCGGGTTTGCTGTTGGGTGTCGTAATAATCATAGATGAAGGTGCCGGGACCGTAGTAGCTCGACGAGGGTGTGCCCAGATTGGGAGCGCCGCCGCCCCAGTAGTTGCCTTTGGCGTTGAAAGTTGAGAGTTCGACACCGGTGATGTAAATCAGGGTGTCGTCTTCGACGTTGAAGTTGTTGTGCCCGTAGGACAGCAGCGGGTAGGCGCCGTTCCAGCAGGTCTCGTGGCTGGCGTTGCCGCCGATGGTGTTGGCGGCGTTGCCGGAAGTCAAGTACATGATGGGGTAGGCGCCGTTCGCGCCGTAGAGGCCGTAAGGATCGTTAC
>CAZCEM010000123.1:0-6777 GCA_964497555.1 uncultured bacterium | reverse complement strand
GTGGACGAAGTGGACTGGGTGGATAGCGCGGGGAGGCACAGCGTCAGTCTGGACGCGGAGGGACTGGCGGCGGGGGTGTACATCCTCGAATTAAGAGCCGGGGGAGAGATGAGAAGGGTGAAGGCGGTAGTCGTTAAATAATTAAGAATTAAGAATTAAGAATCAAGATTACCATTCCTCAATTCATAATTCATAATTCATAATTTCCGTCGCGTTCTGTCTCCTTCCCTCGCGCTTCCTCAGCCCTTTGGAAATGTTCTCATTTTCCCCTATTTTTGAGCATTACACCCGCGGGCGGGAACCAAGTATTCAGGCCAAGGGTACAAATCACTAAAGACGGACGCTTCCGGTGAGTTTCGTTTGTCCAGCGACGCTGTCCCTCGGGTGCGCCTTTCGATTCAGCTTCCCCAAAAGGAGTCAGCCTGAAAACTTGTTTTCATATTCCATAGGAGAATCCCAATGAGACGTTTTTCGTTCCTGTTATCCAGCTTGGTCGCAGTCAGCCTGCTGCTCTGGGGCTGCGGCGGACCGGCTTCGAACGTCGAAGTCGTCAAGAAAGGCGACGACGCGCTCACAATCCCCGACTGGTTTCTGGATCCCCCCAAAGACCCTAACTTCCTGTTTGGCACCGGCGCGGGCAAATCCATCGAAGTCCAGACCGCTAAGGACATCGCTACCACCAACGCCCGCGGCGACATCGCCAAGGCCTTGGAGGTGCGATATCAGAACCTGACCAAACAGTTCCGGGAGCAGGTCGGCACTGAAGAGGACATGCAGTATCTCAATATGTTCACCACTGCCACGAAAGAAGTGACCTCGCAGGTCTTGAACGGTGTCACCATCGAAAAGACCAAGACGGTGAAGGAAGGCAGCATGTGGAACATCTACGTGCTGATGAAGCTGCCCATCGGCCAGAGCAGCGAGGCGCTGCTGAACCGTCTGAAGCAGCAGCAGGAGATGTACACCCGCTTCCGCGCCAGCCAGGTTTTCGATGAACTGGAGAAGGAAACCGAAGCCTTCGAGAAGTGGAAAACCGAGCAGGGCAATCCCTGATGCCCGCTTCGTCCTCCGCATGCCCAAAGGACGCGCTCGCCGCGTCCTTTGGAGTTTTTAGGGGGATGTTTGTTGCATCGACCGTATTGTTCGCTCGTCTTTGCGAATCAGACGAAGGTAGATGAAGCAATCTCAATGGAATATCGCTTAGAATGCTCCGAGTGCTGTCATTTCCCAGAAAATAGCCCCCTCTGGCCGCGTAGGTTGGGCGTCTCGCCCGACTTTCCCCCCTGCTTGCAGGGGGAAAATACAAAGGGGGGTATTTTCATATTCCGTGGTGGGGAAGCCACCCAGACAATTCCCGTGAAAGCGGGAATGACAGAGGGGAGGTTCATCGCAAGTCGTTTTTTGAATCATCAGACAGACTCTGAAAGTCCGCCCTCCAAGCGGTTACTGAGTGGTCGGCAGGTCGATGATTATGCTGCCGTTGAGACTCTGGATTTCGTAAGCGCTCCCACCCTGCCCAAGGATACTCTCGTAAGAGCGCACCAGCCGGTCGGAGAGGTTGGCTTCGTTGACGAGATGTATGAAGCCGTTGGCGGTGCTGGCGCTGATGGAGGCGTTGGGCACCCTTTTCAGCGCTAACCGAGTGCTTCCGTTAATCGTCAGCAGATCCAGCGCCGACGGTATCAGCTCGGCGCCGGTTACGGTTATCCCGCCGTTTCCGGCAATTCCTTCGATTCGTCCGGAGGTTTCTTCAATGTTTATCCCGCCGTTGAGAACGAAGAAATTGACATTGCCGGCGATGTTGGCGCAGTAGCCGTCGCCGGTGGTGATGTGCAGCGCAGCGCTGCCGCGTATGTTCCTAATGTCGATCAGTCCCTTTTTGGCTTTGAATTCCACGTTGACGTTTTCCGGTGTTTCAATCTCGAAAAAGGCATTCACATCATAGTGTTTCTTGTCTTTCACCGTCACTTCAACGTTCAAAGTATGATCCTCGGTCTCACAGGTTACGTCAATGTCGTCGATAAGCTGCCGGCAGACGTCCAGTTTCTTGCCCTGAACCACGAATTCGCCTTTGACCAAGACATTCTGGACGTCGCTGGAACCTGTCGCTACGATGATGCCGTTGGGGATTTTTACCGTCATGTTCTTGAGACCGGTCTCGGTGCATTCGTGGAAATAGTTTTTCCGCGCTGAGTTATCGACCTCTGCGAATAGATTCACGCGAGAGCCGCTGAAAGGCAGCGCCGGCCATATTATATTTAACAGCAGTACTGTTGCCAGAAGCGGCAGAGTGGATTTCTTCAACTGAATTCCCTCCCTGTGTTGTCCGAATGTGACGGAAGGTTTCATCGTTATTTGATTTATGCCTATCGTATATCGCGGTTTTCCGCAGCGTCAGGCTTGTCGCTTTTTTCAGACGACTGCTGATGCTTATGGTATAAATAATGGGCGAGGAGCAGTCCTCCGCCGAGGAAGAGAGGGAAGAAGCTCCAGGTGAGGTCGTAATCACCGGTCAGTATATTGCCGAGCACCATCGCCAGCCCGATGCCGATGAAAGCGAAAGGCCAGGCGTAGGGATTGCGGCATTTTCTGACTTTCTGGTGGTGGCTGGGGGTGAGGGGGATATCGACCCCGCGCTCGAGCGCCAGCATCCTCTCCTGGTGCTCCAGTTCATTCCGCTTGCTCCGGGCGCGCAACGCAAGATAAACGATGAGAATGACCGTGGCGAAGAAAACAATCGACACGATGTGATCCATGGAAGAGTCTCCTAACTGTTTTTTCCTTCTGATTTCTTAGACTGACGAGGCGGGGGTTTTGTTGCAGGTTTCGCTAAATTTATCCTTGGTGCTGATAAATGAATGACCACATTGAAGCGACGGCACCGCAAAGGGTGAAAATGCCTCTCCCTCCTTGGAGTGCGGACACTGGTGTCCGCACAGACGGGCTGGAAGCCCGACCTACGCGAGCACGCATCTATAGGGGCGCGTCGCGATGCGCCTACTGCGGCAAACACCTTCGTCATTCGATGGAACACCAAAGCCATGAATAAATCCTCCCGGTTCTGGTCGCGTCTTTGTGAAACACGCCTTATCGCGCTTCTTTCCCCCAAGAACGCTGATGAATGCCGGATTGCCTGCGAAGCCTTGAATCCGCTGGGCGTCACGTTGGAGATAGCCCTGCGCTCGCCGACGGCGCTGGCGGGCTTTGAGGCAACGCTGAAGGCTTATCCCGACGCGCTGCTGCTGGCGGGCACGGTCATGACTGTCGCTCAAGCCGAAGCGGTAATCGACGCGGGCGCGGCCGGGGTGGTGTCCGCCGACTACATCCCCGACGTGGTCGAAGTCTGCGCCCGGCGGGACGTCCTGTGCGTCCCCGGCGGTCTGACCGACGCCGGCAAACAGCTCGTTCAAAAAGCCCGAATATATGGCTGCACATTAGATGAATTACGTTTCCGCTATCCTTACCAGTGGGTTTATAAGCTGTTCCCGGCGCTGACCGTTGATGGTTCCAATATGGGCGTAGCCGCCGCATTAAAGGGACCCTACCCGGACCTGCGGTTCATCTACACCGGTGGCATCACCCTCGACAACCTGGCGGAAGTTGTCCGACGCGACGCGGGAGGCATATTCTGCGGCTCAGCGCTGACGAAACACATCGACCAGCCTGACAAAATGGCAGCCGAAGCGCGAAAGTGGTTGGATATCATTCATTTCCCAGCGCGTTCCCCGGCTGCGTCGGCTGCGACGAAAGCTGCTGCCTCCGGCGAGCCACCACGGGTTGTAACCTTTGGCGAATTAATGCTGCGGCTGTCGCCTCCGGCGGAGCAGCGCTTGGTGCAAACCGCCTCGATGGACGTGAACTTCGGCGGCGCCGAGGCCAACGCCGCTGTGGCCTTCGCCCACTACGGGCTGCGCTCGCGCTTCGTCACCGCGCTGCCGGAACACGAAATCGGGCAGGCTGCTGTGAACTCGCTGCGCAAATTCGGCGTGGATACCTCTATGATTCAGCGCACACCCGGACGCCTCGGCATTTATTATCTTGAATATGGGGCTTCCCAAAGACCTTCCAAGGTAATCTACGACCGCGCTGGCACGACAATTGCCAATATTACCATTGGAGATATAGATTGGGGCGACGTATTCAAGGATGCCGACTGGTTCCACTGGTCGGGCATTACCCCGGCGCTGAGCGAGTCCTGCGCTGCCGTCACCCTCGAAGCCCTGCGAGCGGCTCGCCGGAGCGGTCTCACCGTCAGCGTAGATCTCAACTACCGCAGCAAGCTGTGGAGCCCGGCTCAAGCCCGCGAGGTCATGGAGCCGCTGATGCAATACGTCGATATCTGCATCGGCAGCGAGGAGGACGCTGATAAGATGTTCGGCATGGAGGCTGGCGCGAGCGATGTGGAAAAAGGAAAGCTTGATATAGCCAGTTATGAAGCCGTCGCTCGGAAGCTGGTCGAGCAGTTCGGATTGAAGAAGGCGGCCCTCACCCTGCGGGAGAGCATCAGCGCGTCGGACAACGACTGGTCGGCCTGCCTATGGAACGGCGATGAGTTTCTGCTGAGCCGTAAGTATTCAATTCACATTGTCGATAGGATGGGCAGCGGCGATTCCTTTAGTTCGGGGCTTATATATGGATTGATAAGCGGGATGAGCGACTGCGAGGCGCTGGAGTTTGGAGCTGCGGCTTCCTGCCTGAAGCAGACTATTCGCGGCGACTATAATCTGGTTAGCATAGATGAAGTGAAAAAGCTGGCCGGTGGGTCAGCGAGCGGAAGGGTGCAAAGGTAAAGGAGACATACGATGATCAATCTGAAGGAACACGAGTACGACGACGACCCGCGCCGCGGTCATCCAGACGTTAAGACCCGGCTGCCGGGCGTCAACTACTTCTTCATCGGCAACGGGCATATCCAGGCAGCGGTGCAATGGGCGCCCGATGGCGAAGGCACGCCGCTGGGGCTGCTGATTATGAATCCCGAACAGCTCGGCAAGAAGCGCGACGCGCTCACTATGGAAGCCGATAACGGGCTGTCGCGCACCGCCGTCGGGCTGTATCGCGGCGACGGCGCCGAGCCCCTGAAGGTCGAGTCGTTGAAGGTCGAGTGGACGGAGGAACTGGGCGTCCCGACGGTCAAGGCGGTGTGGAAGACCAATCTGGTAAAAGCCATCGAGTACTTTTACTGCCCCGAGGGAACCTCCAGCCGAATCATCCGATTAATCGCGCTGGAGAACCAGTCAGCGGATTCATTCGGAATACACTTCTTCACGGCGGTCCCTGGGCAAAATATCGACAAACGGCTGCGGCTGATGCCCTACTGGGAAGACCGCTTGTACCTCGAATACACCCTCGACGAAGCCGAAAACCGGGTGACACTGCGGGAGGTTGACCGGACGCTGCCCTCCGAGGAGTGGAAGTCCTACTGGAAGCGGGTGACACCGTTGAACTCCGGCGACGAGCTGCTGGATAGGTTCTATCGGCTGGCGGCTTGGCAGCTTCCAGCGGTCATCTCCCAGAGCGGCGTGGCCGATGCCGCCTTCTGGCAGTACAATCGCGAATGGGTGCGCGACCAGTCGCAGCTCGTGATGGCGCTGGTGAAAGCCGGTCATCACGAAGTCGCCGCCACCATGCTCAACCGGCTGTTTCGGGTCTTTGTATCCGATTCGGGGGATACGGTGGATTCCAGTGAGCGCCGCGACCGCGACGAAGTCGAACTGGACCAGAACGGGGCGTTGCTGCACGCCTTGCGAGTCTATACCGAAACCACCGGTGACTGGGACCTCGCGCGGCGTAACTGGGAGAAGGTCTTCATGGCAGCGGAGTATCCGCTGGGGCCGATGTTTCGCCGTGAACCTTCCGGGCTGCTGTTCAACCGTCGGGAGTACTGGGAGCGCCATCAAGGTTTCGGAATAGAAGAAGGCTGCGAACTCGCGTACCAGATGTTCAACGTGGTGGGCTTGCGGTCGGCGGCGTTTCTGGCTGATAATCTGGGGCATCCGAATCAGGCGCATCGGTGGTGGAAGGCCGCGGACGAACTCAACAACGCGATGATGACAAATCCATCCTTCCGCATGTTCGACGACCGGCGGGGCTTTATCAAGCGTCGGAGTGTCGATGGATCGGTCGCTGAGACCATCGATCCGCCTGATGCTTTACTATTGCCGCAGGGCATTCCAATCTCATCGCCCGGCGACCATCGGCTCAATCCCGACACCGAGTGCGTATTGCCGATTATTTACAGCTTGGTTGGGGGCGATTCGCCGCTGGCTGAGAAGACCTTGGCGGAGATGGAGACACTGTGGAATCAGCGCTGGGACGGCGGCGGCTACGGACGGTACAACGCCTCGTCGGAGGCTGATTCGCCGGGGCCTTGGCCCTTTGCGTCGTTGTTTGTGGCGCGGGCTTATCTGCGCGCCGGGCGGTTGGACAAGGTACAGCGGGTGCTGGAGTGGCTCGACCGGCTGGACGGCTCGGCGGCGGGGGGCTGGTTTGAGGTCTATTGCGACCGGATTTCGCCGCCGTTTTCGCAGTTGGGGATCATTCCCTGGACCTGGGCGGAGATGATAATGCTGGGATTGGAATACAAAGACATGAGTTCGCTAAAGTAAGGACCGATGAAAATCGCGCTCCAGAACCCTAAGTCGGTTCTTACGCAGACTGCCGCCTCTTCTCGAGGCGGCAGTTGTGTTTTTATACTAAGTTGCATTCCAACGGTAATCATTTAGTTTAACAACCCCCCTGCCCCCCTTCAATAGAAGGGGGGTAACTTTGCTTCAT
>CAZCEM010000122.1:0-6790 GCA_964497555.1 uncultured bacterium | reverse complement strand
ATCATTCCAGCGAAAGCTGGAATCCAACTTTCAAACTTTCAAACTTTCAAACTTTCAAACTTCTTCAGACGCATCATTCCAGCGAAAGCTGGAATCCAGAGAACATATTGGAAATACGTTACTTACTGATTTACCGCCTTCTCTGGAATGATGCGTTTGAGAAGCCAATTCCCCGGCCAAACAGACTCACTCAGCACTTTCCGGTCGCATTGGCTATCCAACTTGCGCTGTGACCGTCTGGTCTGAAGTCGGATCCGCTGTAGTCCTCTGGGGCTTGATTTCAGCTTCCTGTCTTCTCCGAGGAAGCGAACTAAGGAATGCCGACTTAAAAAATGATTCAGATCTTCAGCGCTTGGATGAACATCGTATGTCGAACTATTAAGGCGGGCTGGAGCCTATGACGGGCCAGAGAATGCACACGCCGAAGGGACCAAACTGCTCGCCCTCCCATTTCTTCCCGAAGGCCTCAACACCATTGATGCCTTCAACCAAATCCGGAAAGGCCCAGAGCACGATCCGTTTCTGATATGAGGAACATGCGCCGCCAGTTTTGTTTATACCTAAGAGACATACAACACCGCCCTCTTCGGTTCTCGAACCGCGGGTGAGCAAGGCGTGCGTACAATCGGCGCAAATACCGATGTCAGGTTCGGTGTAAAGGATGACCGAGTTGACGCTCATTCTTCTAACTCCCTTACTTCATGATGGTGGATTGAAAAGCTCCCCGAGGGGCTTATTGTTTGAAAGACTTGAATAGCAAAATCTGTTGGCTCAAAGGATTGGCATTACCGACCGTTTAAGCAAGAAAAAGCACAGGCTCATTGATTAACGGTAGTTTCTGCAATAATATTACTGAAAAAACACCGTTATCCCAAGATAAAAACCGGAAAGGTAAAGCCCAAGCCCCCGATGAATCTCGTGTTCATCGTCCGCATTCTGATAGTTTCGTCGGGTGTCACTATAGTAATACCGCGCCAGCAGGCTGTACTGCGCCGTCAGAGCTGTTCGCTCGGTTACTTGGCCTTCAACGCCTCCCAGCCCCTCCGCATAAAAGGAGTAGGTATTAAAGGAAGTAATGTTGGAGGACGGACTCCGCGAATAGGAGAAGTCCCAGCCGGTTCCCAAACCGGCGCCTAAATAAGGACGAAACCTCCGGTCAGCGCCTCGATACCATCGCCGCTGAATTCCGGGCAATATCTTGCCGGAATAGCTATAGCTGTCATCATCAGAGTCAAGCAACGGAGGGGCATAGTTGCCGCTGATTTTCAAAGCGCCAACCCAGGCGGTCGCGGGTTGATCCAGAATCAAGTAGTTTACCTCCACCCCACTCCAGACGCTGCCCACCTGCACGTTCACAGCTCGATTGGGCGAAGTGTCAGACTCCGCAAACGCAGCCACGAGCCACACCGCCAGCAGCAATGTCGAAAACATGATTCTGCAAACCAACGGTTCCTCCTGTCATTCGGTGTTCTTACGGCCTTTATTCCCTTAAACCATGCTGCTAAGGTATATACATGATTATGCCGGCATAAGGTCCGGACATCGACGTAGAGATATTATGATCGTAATACCTCCAATCCGCCTGGTCTTTATAGTCGGTGTAATCTTCCTGTAAGTAATATGTCATGCCGAACTTGAAACTCGCCGTGAAGGAGAGCCGCTCATTAAACTGAAACTCCAATCCGCCGGCTGCGAATATCTCCGCTTGATATTGAGAAAAGGTGGACAGTCTTGGAGAATATTCTGAATCATTGGCATAGCGTTGAAGACTATAGTGCCAGGCAACTTCAGATCCGATGCCGATAAAGGGACGCACGCGCATTTCAGTAAAGAGATACTTGTACCGTCTGATCCCCAGACTGAGGCGGGAATTATAATTCTCGTTACGCTCGTCCAAACCGAGAGGCTGGGCATCGATTGAACCTCCCACCCCCAGATCCGCCTGCCAGGAGGTGGGGGGGGAGTCAGACCAGAGATACCCCAGGTTCACCCCGCTGGTGGAACTGCTAATGGTCAGGCACAAGGCTCGATTTAAAAGAGCGTCGGATTCCGCGGCCGAGCCAACGCCGACTAAAACCATAGCTAATAAAACCATCAGTCTTCGCATGATCCTCTCCAGAAGAGTTAGCGAACCAAGATAGCTGAGGTCGAATGTCTTTAATTTAAACCCAAACATCCCCTTTCGCAAATCGAACTGCTGTTTTCGCCGTGCTCCAACCATTACATCCTGAAATTCTCCAATTTTATCAGCCTTAAACCTTGCGCATCCCCCCTTGTTCAGATAGATTAACCAAGATTAAAACCTCGAGGGCGGCGATGGACAAAGGCTACCTCTACATCTTCACCGGCAATGGCAAGGGCAAAACCTCCGCCGCGCTGGGTGTCATCCTGCGGGCGGCCGGCGCCGGCAGACGCTGCCTGCTAATTCAGTTTATGAAGGTTGGCTTCCCCTACAGCGAGCTTGCCGCCCTGCTGTGTTTCGAAGGCATGATTGACGTCGAGCAATTCGGCGACGATGACCACGTCCTCGAAAAACGAGTTCCCACTATTGAGGAGCGAGCCGTCGCGCGACAGGGTCTGACTCGATGCCGCCAAGCCCTCCTCAGCGGCGAGTATGACCTTATTATTCTGGATGAGGTGTGCCCGGCGGTTCATTTCGGCTTGTTGGATGAAGGCGAGGTCGCTGAGCTGTTCTCCTTGCGCACCGAGCGAGCCGATCTGCTTCTCACCGGACGATACTGCCCCCCGGCGTGGATCGAAGCTGCTGACGTCGTGACAGAGATGACCGAGATCAAGCACTACTACACCAGGGGGGTGACTTCCAGGAAGGGAATTGATTGTTAGAAGTTGGCAAGTTTGAAAGTTCGAAAGTTTGAAAGAAAAGGGGGTGAGAAGGTAGGGGTATCGGGGATCTGGAACAAATAAGCAGATGGAGAGTTAAATTTACGACATACCTGGTTGGATTGCGGCTTAGTTCTTAAAAAAACAGCAAGGATTCCATGCGCAAAGCACTGCTTCTTCTTTTACCTTTATTATTAGCGGCAGGGGGCTGCTCCAAAAAGGCCGAGCAACCGGCCACGCTCCGCATCAGCCCCGGCCTGCCGCGCCACTTCGACGTCGGCGATGAGAGCCTCAAGCGCCCGCTGCCCGAGGATGTCGCCGACGGCTATCTCCAGTTCGGCGAAGCGCCCGAGTGCAGCTACGGGCTGATGACAGCACGGCGCAGCGTTTCGAAACGCAGCCACGAGCGCAGCGACCTGGTGTTGTACGTCTATTCCGGCTACGGCTGGTTTCATGTGGGTGAAAAGGATTTCTACGGCTCTGTAGGCGACATTATCTACATCCCCCGTGGCGCCGCCTATTCTGCGGATAATAAAAGCCAAAACGATTTTCAGTTCGTAATGGTCTTCTCACCTCCGCTGAATCCCGACGACGTCGTATATTATAATGACAAAGACAATCTTGGCGCGGATTCCGGAGCCTCTTCCGCAGCGCCGGACTCCTCGCCTTAAAAGAGGTCCCTGCACACCTGCGAAGTGAGAGATTTGTGAATGCAATGGCGCTCATCGTCGATGACGAGATGCTGGTGCGGGAGTTCTGGGAAAAAATCCTCCTCAAGAGGAGGGCATCAGAGTCGAATGCGCCTCCTCCGCTGAAGAAACGCTGGAATTGGCAGAGAAAAAACCAGTTCCTCGCTGTTTCGTGTGGGTAAAGGAGTTATTGGTAAGGAGAATACCGAGTGCTCAGGTGACTCGTCTTTGCGAATCAGCCGAAGGATGATGAAGCAATCTCATTGAGTTTGCTTTAGTTCGGTCGCAAAAAAGGCTCTGCGCAGGGTGAGGACACCCTGCGCCACGGTGGTCCTCAAGAGTTCTTGAGATTCTTTCGCCTGCCTTCGGCAAGCTCGCAATGACGCGCCTTCGACGCGTTACGGCCACATCCTTCTAATGATGAAAAACTATTTCCCACGCCAAACAGCGAAGAACGGCATCATTCCAGCGAAAGCTGGAATCCAGAAAGAGTTTGGGCTGGATTCCCGCTTTCGCGGGAATTCGTCGAGGTGCCTAATCCGGTATAGACAAATTAAAAACCGCCAAACGAGCGCCGCAGTTTTGCAGCTACTTCATCCGGGCGAAAATTATTTGTGTAAATTGGTAAAATTTGTTAAATTGTATTTGGCTCCGATTTCTTAAAAAATTCAGCCCAAACAGCGGGGTATGGGCAGGGCAAAGAGATCATACTGAGGAAAGAGAAGATGGCTGCGTACAAACAGATCCAATTTGAGCGCAAGGGTGGGCGGGCTGACCTTACCCTGGATAGCCCCCCCGAAAACCTGCTCAACGTTGACATGCTGGAGGAGATCGTCGATGCTCTCGATCCACTCCGGGACGATGACACCCTAAAGGTTCTGCTCATCCGAGGCCAAGGAACGGTATTCTGCAGCGGCGTCATATTAGAGGACCTGCAAGCCGATCGCGTAGGTGCGCTTATGCCGAACTATTCGCGCATGTACGATTACCTCAACAAAATCAGGGGCTTGACGGTAGCCTCGGTGCAGGGTCGAGCCGTCGGTTTCGGCGCTGAATTCGCTTCTTTCTGTGATGTTACCATCGCTGCGGAAAACGCGGTTTTCAGCTTCCACCACATAACCATGGGCTTGTTCCCGCCCATCGCCACCGCCATCCTGCCCCGACTGATCGGTCGGAACCGCGCCTTGGACTGGATCGTCTCCGGCCGCAATGTGTCGGCAATGGAAGCGGCCGAGTCGCACCTCATTGCGCGCGTGGTTCCAGCGCTGGTTTTAAACGACTACTCTGATCGCTATGTCGAACGCATCGCGTCCTTCAGCGCCCCGGCGGTGGTGCTCGCCAAGCGAGCAGTCGATCAGGCGCTCTATGCGCCCGCCATGGAAGCCTTGCGGGTTACCGAGGCAACCTTTATGAGCGATCTGATGAACAGCCTCGATCCCCACGAGGGATTGCGCGCGCGCATCGAAGGTCGATTGCCGGTGTGGCGGGACCGTTAACCTTCAGCGGTTGACGCACCCAGCCAATCCTTCGAGCAAATAACCCTGAACATAGGATTTGTTAGGCAGGAATAAACCGTCAACCGTTCGGTTGACGGTTTTCTTTTTATTGCTTTATCCTTAACAAGCAGGCAATCAACCATGAAAGAACCAAAGAAACGCGTCTTTTCCGGAATTCAACCCTCCGGTGAAATCCACATCGGCAACTACCTGGGCGCAATCCGCAACTGGGTGAAAAGGCAGGAGGACTACGACAACGTCTTCTGCATTGTGGATTTACATTCCATCACCGTCCCGCAGGATCCGCATCTGCTGCGCCGCCGCATCCGTGAAACCGCCGGAATTCTGTTAGCGGCCGGCATCGATATAAACCGCTCCGCGCTGTTTATACAATCACACGTAGCCGAACACAGCGAACTTGCCTGGATTCTCACCTGCGCCATACCTATGGGCTGGCTGGAGCGCATGACGCAGTTTAAAGAGAAGTCGGGCAAGCATCGAGAACGCTCCAGCGCCGGCCTGTTCATTTATCCAGCGCTGATGGCCGCCGACATTCTGCTCTATGACTCAGACGCCGTGCCGGTGGGTGAAGACCAGAAGCAGCACGTGGAACTCACCCGCGATGCGGCGCAGCGCTTTAACGCCTTGTACGGCGAGGTGTTCGTTGTTCCGGAGCCCTTCATTGCCAAGTTCGGCGCGCGAATCATGGGGCTGGATGACCCAACCAAGAAGATGAGCAAGAGCGAAGAAGGCAAAGGTCATGCGATTCGGGTGCTGGACGAGCCGGACGAGATTGCCGCCAAAATCAAACGCGCCACCACCGATTCTTATCGAGCGATTGTCTTCGATGAGAACCGACCCTCGATAAACAACCTCTTGACGATTTATCAGTTGTTCACAGACCGACGGCGGGAGGAAATCGAAGCCCATTTTCTGGGCAGGGGCTACCGCGAGCTGAAGAAGGAGCTGGCTGAGGTGGTGGTGGAGGGATTGCGGCCTATACAGGAGCGCTGCCGGCAATTAACCTCGGATCCCGGCGAACTGGACCGGATCCTCGCCGAGGGAGCCGACCGGGTTCGGCCCATCGCTCAACGCACGATGCAGCGCGTCAGACGCAGTCTGGGGCTGGGTTAGCGCGGGCGGGCAACGACAGAAATACTTTATGCCAAGTTGCGACCAACCAGATATGTTTAAAGTTCAAGCTTTTGTTTGCCCTTGTAAAAACGGTAATCCTATTTATCACTACTTCGGATCTCCTGAAAAACTCACCATGTTTCGCTGTTTGACGCTGTATTTTGGCTTGAACTCCTCCTCGTTGTCATTTCCCAGAAAATAGCCCCTTCAAAGCGCGTAGGTTGGGCCTCCGAGCCCGACCATCGCGTGCCGCAGGACGTCCACAACCTACGGCTGAGGCGATTTTCATCCTTCGTGGTGGGGAAGCCACCATGACAATTCCTTTGAAAATAATCCCCCTCACCGCGCAGGTCGGGTCTCCGAATCCGACCGCCTCACAAAACACGGGCGAGACGCCCGTGCCACAGGCAGCGAGGACTCCGTGCCCGAGAATTCCTAAATTCACAGCAGATTAAACAGATTAAACAGATGAGACAACAGATAACCAGCAGCGGCCAACATCAGTTTAAATATCTGCTTAATCCGCTTCATCCGCTGTGAATATTACTGAGTGCAATATCATTTGGTCATTTGCAGTCATTTCCCAGAAAATAGCCCTTCGACCGCGTAGGTCAACCGTCTCGGTTGACA
>CAZCEM010000121.1:0-6884 GCA_964497555.1 uncultured bacterium | reverse complement strand
GCGCCACGGTGTCGATGTAGCCGTCTTCGTCAACATCGTCGGTGGTCTCATTGTTGGCATGGCGCAGCGGGGCATGCCCCTTGGGGAAGCGGCTCATACCTATACCCTCCTGACCATCGGCGACGGTCTGGTGACTCAGGTGCCGGCGCTGATTGTATCGACCGCCGCCGGTCTGCTGGTCAGCCGCGCCGCCACGTCGGGCAATCTCGGCGTGGAGATGACCACGCAGTTGTTCAATCAGCCACGGGCGCTGGCAATCACATCAGCGGTTCTGTTTTTCTTTGCCATCATGCCCGGTTTGCCCGCGCTTCCATTTTTCATCCTGGCCGGCTCGACCGGCTACCTGGCGTACTTGACGCAGCGGGATCAAAAAGCGTCCGCCAAACGGAGAATCGCCGTCAAAGCCGCGCCGAAAGCCGAAGAGAAGATAACCGACTACCTCCATATTGACCCGCTCGAACTGGAAATTGGCTACGGACTCATCCCGCTGGTAGATCAAGAGCAGGACGGCGACCTGCTCAGCCGCATATCACTTATCCGCAAGCAGCAAGCCCTCGATATGGGCATCATCATCCCCCCCATCCGGATCCGCGATAATCTGCAATTAAAAGCCAATGACTATACCATTAAAATCCGCGGCAATGAAGTCGCTCGTGGCGAACTGCGGCTGGGCAGCTTCTTAGCGCTGAACCCCGGCACTGCCACCGCTAAGATAAAGGGGCTGGAGACCCGCGAGCCGACCTTCGGGCTGCCGGCGCTGTGGATTCCCGCGGGGGAGAGAGAACGCGCTGAGAACCTGGGCTATACCGTCGTCGAACCGGCGGCGGTGCTGGCAACCCATCTGGTCGAGATGCTGAAGCGCAACGCCTACAAGATACTCTCCCGCGAGGACGCCAAACAGCTCATTGACAACCTGAAGCAGTCTTCGCCGTCGGTGGTGGAGGAACTCATCCCCAGCCTGCTGCCGCTGGGGACGGTTCATAAGATTCTCCAGAAGCTGCTGAAAGAGGGCGTGCCCATCCGCGACCTGGCGATTATTCTGGAAACCCTGGCGGACTATGCGCCGCATTCGAAAGACCCCGACACGCTGGTGGAATACGTGCGTTATGCTCTGGCGCCGACCATCACCGAGCGGTTCGTAGAGGACGACGGCAAGGTCTATGCTGTCACCCTCGATCCACGGCTGGAAGCGGCGCTGGCGGATGAGTTGCAGCGCTCGCACACCACCGGCGTCGGCGCGCTGGCAATCTCGCCCAAGCTGATCAACACCATCTACCGCCAGATTATCAAGCTGGTTGAAGACGCCACCGCCGCTGGTCGCAGGCCTATTGTGGTGTGCGCGCCGACGGTGCGGGGAGCGTTCCACCGGGTGCTGGAACCAGTCCTGCCCAACGTAACGGTGCTGTCCTACGGCGAACTGCTGGTCAACACCCAGGTCGAGCCGATTGGTACGGTGAAAATGGAGGGATAAACGTTCAAATGACACCCCTCTGTGTATCTTGGAGGACGGACTTTCAGTCCGCTCTTGTCGGGTGGGACGCCCGACCTACGCGATCCTCATTTGTCGGGTGGGACGCCCGACCTACGCGATCCTCATTTGTCGGGCGGGACGCCCGACCTACGCGAACTTGGAGGAGAAGCGCCCAATGAACGTCCGTCATTTCCGGGCTCCCAGCATGAACGAAGCGCTGCGGGATGTGCGAAAAACACTGGGCGAAGAAGCCGTAATTCTGCGCACCCGCCAGCTCCGCAAGGGCGGGATGCTGTCGTTTCTGTCCAAGGAACTGGTGGAGGTCGTTGCGGCGTCACCCGACCACTGCCCCACTCCCAGCCCCGCGCCCCACGAAGACACTGCCAGACGCCTGAAACACAGCCTAAATGCACAAGCATCCGTGGAAGTAATCAGCAAATTAAACCACGAGATAACCAAATTGCGCAGCAACGTCCATGAACTGGCGGAGCAGGTGAAGTTTGAGCGGATGCCCAGCCTGCCGCCGCACCTGAGCGAAGCGTATCGGAATCTCATCCGGTCGGGCGTGGAGGAGAAGCTCGTCAAAGAACTGACCCAGGCGTTTAACATCGCCCACACCGGCGCGGAACTCGAAGACCGCGATTTCGTATTTCAGGAGCTGGGAAAAGAGATACGCCGACGCCTGCGATTGCGCCCTCCTCCAGCTAAAGCCAAAGGACGCGCCAAAGTAGTCGCGGTTATCGGTCCCACCGGCGTCGGCAAAACCACCACCCTCGCCAAGCTGGTGACCAGCTACCGCTTCTGGGGAAAAGCCGACACGGTGCTGGTTTCGGCGGACACCTACCGCGTGGCGGCGCTGGAGCAGCTTAAGACCTTCGCGGCCATTGCCGGTCTTCCTATGGAAACGGTCTATCAACCCAACGCCATGGAAAATGCCCTTTCGCGGCACCGTCACCGCGACGGCATCTTCATCGACACCGCTGGTCGCTCGCCCCTCGACACCGAACGTCTGGAGGAACTGGCTGCGTTCATCGAAGCTGCCAATCCTGACGAAGTTCTGCTGTGCCTGTCGGTGACAACACGCCTCGAAGAGCAGTTGGAAGCCATCGGGCACTACAAGGCTCTCAAGCCGACGGGGATCGTCTATACCAAGATTGATGAAGCCCGCGGATTAGGCTCGATTTTCAGCGTCAATGAATTCCAGTCATTGCCGGTTATGGTGGTTACTTACGGGCAGAATGTACCCGATGACATCACTCATCCCAACTCCGAACAAATTGCCTCGCCGATGCTCAATCCAGACGAGCTGGCGGCATTGCAGATGAATCATTTTCGGGCGTGGGTTAAAGACAACGGCAGCGTTAAGCGGCAGGAGACCTTAGTTGGCAATTGATCAAGCCGACAAACTAAGACGATTGAAGAAGACGGAAGCGCAGGCAGCACCCGAGCGGCACGTCAGCGAGGGGGAGGTTGTGCGCATCGCGGTGACCAGCGGCAAGGGCGGCGTCGGCAAGTCCAATTTCGCCCTCAACACTGCAATCGCCCTGTCGGGATTCGGTAAACGCGTGCTGCTGATCGACGCCGACACCAACCTTGCCAACCTCGACATCTTGATGGGATTAAATCCGAAATACAATCTGTCCGATGTTTTCACCGGCACCAAGACCATCCCGGAAATCATCCAGCCCGGACCAGAAGGCCTCGAAATCCTGCCCGGTTCCAGCGGCATGATAGAGATGCTCGAACTGGAGCATCAGGTGCAGCGGAAGCTGGTGGAAAGCTTCAATGAACTGGAAAAACAGTATGATTTCGTGATACTCGACACCGGCGCCGGACTGACGAAGGACATCTTGGCTTACGCAACATCCTCCGATGAGGTCGTAATCGTCACCAACCGCGAGCCAACCGCCATCACCGACGCATACGCCATGATTAAGGTGATTTCGCACACCAGCCCCACCACACGTCTGCACGTGCTGGTCAATATGGTGCGCTCGGCGCAGGACGCGGCGGAGGTGTTCGACAAGCTGAATCTGGTGGTGCAGAACTTCCTCAGCGTTCCCATATCATATCTGGGGCATATTCCCATCGATCCGAACGTGGCTACCGCCGTGGGTCATCAAGCCGCCTTTATGACGATGTTTCCCAAGTGCGCGGCTTCGGTGGCGATTCGCATGACCGCGCGCAAGATAATACAAGTTGACCGCAAATCGTCGGCGCCTCGCGGCCGCAGCTTTCTGTCGCGGCTGATGAGACCGGCGCGAGAAGCCTGATGCCTCGTCGAAACTTGAAAAACATATCGCGCAGGAAACTTAGCGCCCTGCTGCACCAATCGGCTGTAATCTTGGGATTAGCAGCCTTAATATGGTGTTTTCTGCACGAAAATGACGTGCTGACCGTCGTCTATCGGGTGCTCGTGGTGTACCTTCTGGCTTCCATAATGGCTTATATTTTGGAGATAGCGCTCATTCGAGCGCAGATCTGGTCGGAGAAAGCGGTGGAGGAGCCTCAAACAGTTGAGGAACCGGTTGATTCAGATGAGGAAGAAATTCCCCTCGAAACAGATACTGATTCTGAAGCGACTCAAACGTGAAAGAAGCCCGCGTAACATCGCAGGACCTTGACGTCCTTTGGAAATCCTTCACTAAGGACCGCAGTGAGAAGGCTCGCGAGAGTCTGCTGATTCATTACCTGACGCTGGTCAAGGTCATCGCCGGACGCATGAAGGTTACGCTGCCCAGTTCAGTGGAATACAATGACCTGGTCAGCGCCGGTCTTGTCGGTCTGATAAACAGCATCGACAACTTTAATCCCCGTCGGGAGATTAAATTCGAGACCTACGCTGCGCCGCGCATCCGCGGCGCCATTCTGGACGGACTGCGCGACGTGGACTGGCTGCCGCGCTCTTATCGGCAAAAAAGCCGACGCCTCGACCAGACCATGGAGAAGCTGCTCGCCAAGCTCGGCCGCATCCCCAGCGATGAAGAAGTCGCTGCTGAGTTGAACATGAGCTTCGAGGAGTACCTTCGCTACATCGACCACGTCGGCTCCGCCTCGCTGATGTCCCTCGACATCCAGATAAACACCGGAGCAGAGGGCGAGCGCGGCTCCTTGTACGAGGTGCTCTCCAATGAAGCGCAGCCCAATCCCTATGATATCGTAGAAGAAGCCGACATGCAGCAGGCGGCGCTCAATCTCATCGATGAACTTGAGGAACAGGAGCGCACGGTAGTTGCATTGTATTATTATGAAGGTTTGACCTTTCGAGAAATCGGCGAGGTCATCAATGTCAGCGAATCGCGCGTGTGCCAGATTCACACCCGAATCATCTCGCTGCTGCGCGTTCGCCTGCGAAAGCTGCTCGAGTGAAGAACCATGGCGGAGTTAAGCAGCAGCAAAGGCATTACCCATGTCCTCAGGACTCCGGGCTGGAAAATCGTCCACCGGCGCGAGCAGAGCGCTCGTCCCGATGACCAGGATAAGGGCGGACTCCCGCGCCGCGAGAAGAAATCCAAATCCCCGCTGACGCCTTTGCCGTCCGAAGAGACCGCGCCGGAAGAGGCAATGCCTGATGATACCGAGAGGTCGGTCAAGAAGGGCCGGAAGATAGACATACAAGCTTGATGGTCTGCAAGCTGAAGGTTGCTGGTTGCTGGGTAAGGATTAAAAGCTTACGGCCAACAGCCAACAGCCCGTATCAACAACCGTTCGAGGAGGAGTTAACTATGGATCCAAACCGCATGGATAGAGTCAACCAGATTACTCAATATGTGAAGCAAATGCCCACCTTGCCGGTTGTCATGATGAAATTGATCGAGCTGGTGGACGACCCTAATACTACCGCGCCTAAACTGGCGCGGTTCATCAGCAACGATCCCCCGATGACGTCGAAGATACTGAGGCTGGCGAACTCCGCCTTCTTTGGATTTCCTCACAAGATCGGCACCATCAATCTGGCGATCGTAGTGCTGGGTTTTCAGTCGGTCAAAGACTTGGCTTTGGCGGCGACGGTCGTGCAGAGCTTCGGTTCCGGCGAATGCGAAGGCTACTTCAAACCAGCGAGGTTCTGGCTGCACTCGATTGCCGTGGCGGCGGGATGCAAGATTATGGGTCAGGAGGGCAACTTTAAAATCACAGGCGAAATCTTTGTCACGGGACTGCTGCACGACATCGGCATCCTCATCCTCTGCAATGAAGCGCCGGAGCTGTACATCGAGGTGTTGAAAAAAACGGAACAGAATAACGCTCCCATTAACGAGATAGAATTCTCGACGCTCGGCTTCAACCACGCCGATCTGGGCGGCTGGCTGCTGGAATCTTGGAAGCTGCCGCCGCATCAAGTAGCCGCAGTTTACGACCACTGCAATCCTTGGCTGTCCTTTCGACGTCCCAATCTGGGGATGCTGGTGCATTTCTCCAACCTGTTAGCCGAACGTGTGGGCTACCGCCTATGGGAAAAGGAGACCGTTCGCGAGCTGCACCCCAAGGTCACCGCTTACCTGAACCTGAAACAGAAGGACGAGGGCGAAGTCGATTGGTGCTATTATGAGGATTTGCTCCAAAAAGAGATGGTCCGAGCTCAAGATTTTTTAAATGTTCTGCGCGATGTCATCTAAGCGGAGAACCGGTGTCCGGCTGCTGTGCGCAGTACTGACGCTGCTTTTAACCCTTTCGACGTCCCGAGCCGTCCAGGTTACGGATGTTCAGCGCGGCGTTTATTCCGGCTACGAACTGTTTGTGGTTTATTGCGATTCCCTCGGCGACGCCCGCTTGTACTACGACCGCGTGCTGGGAATCTGCCGGATTCAGCTTGCCAACGCCGAATTCACGCCCCGTGCGATTCAACAAGCGCAGGCTCTGGTCGCAAGTCCTTTCCTCGACCGGTTTGAGCTGGATGGCGACCGCTCGACTATCGTGTTGAGGCTGCGTCGTCCGACTTACATCCGAACCTACGTCGTCACCGGTCCTTCAGCGCTGATGATAGACCTCAGTCCCGCGCCGGAAGGTGTCCGCCAACTGCCTTATGAACTCGACCTGCGCGGCTACTTAGCGGAAGCCGATTCCTATGAGGGCTCCGAACGTTACGAGCTGGCGCTGCCCTACATCGAACATGTGCAGGCGATGAATCCGGGTGAACCGGATTATCTCCATCGCGCCGGTGTTCTGCAACACCGCATGTTGCGTTACGACGCCGCGCTCGCCAGCTTCGCCAAACTCTGCGGCGACCCCCGCTACGCCGCTGATGCCCGCGCCCGCCGGGCGATGATATACCTCGCCCTCGGCGACACCTCCGCTTCCGGGCTGGAATGGGCGAGCTATTTCCACCGTGAGCCGGCCGCTCCCGAGAACTCGAAGGCCTCCTTGGACCGGCCGAAGAATCCAGGCGGCGAGCCCGCCTCCGCCTCCGTATCCC
>CAZCEM010000120.1:0-6887 GCA_964497555.1 uncultured bacterium | reverse complement strand
TCAGTCAACGCCGCCAGGCTTTCGGCGGCTGCCGGTTCCAACCGGCGCGTGAAGTCCTCCGCCCAACCGGCAAGAGGCCGCGCCATCAGGCAGAGGATTATAACGAGACATCCGGCGCCCTTCATCGCAACTCCTGTAATGTCAATTTGTTTTAAGATAATATTATAAGACAAAATTTACTGCTTTTCAATACCCGCTTTCAAAGGTATCGGTTTCTAACGCAGCTTTTGCCGCCATGCCCGGCAGGATGATACCTCACCGGTCCGACGTGCAGCATTAGGGCATCGTCCGCGCGCGTCGATTCCTCAGCAGCGTTCGAATGCAATTTCCACTTGAGGGTGTCGGATATCCCTTCCAGCCGTCCTTGCCCCAGCAAACGTTAGGTCCATTCGACTCCGAACGCTCCGGTGGATTCGTGGTTCAGCATAGAACCCAACAGTGTCAAGCATGATATGAGGCTCGAGGTTCAGCAGCAGCCTTTGGGGGCTTTTCAGAGCGGCAGCGAGCGGGGCGCGAGTGAGTTTTCGCATATAAGGTGTATTTTATTTCGTTTTGGGAGAGCAAATTTAAAAAGGTATTCACTATACAGGGTGTTTTTATTATATTAAAGTTCAACTTTCATCGATTGGTGAAGACCGTCGATTTACGGCGGCGTCCTTTTCACAACCAAACTGGGCTGCAACTATGAGATGCCATGAATGTAAAGGATCGATTTCTTTAACCAACCTCCTGCGCGAGAAAAAATGCCCCGCCTGCGGCGCCACCCTCCGTCGTATGCCGACCAAGGAACAGATTCGTGAATCCTTGATTTCCTTCGCGGAAGATAAAGGTTACATCTTCTGGGGATTGGTGTACATAGCCGTGGTCTGGGTTGTGGGAATCTTTGAACAGATATTCGGCTCGGGAGCCTTGTACGATTACGTTTCGGACCATTGGATCCGGACGTTTTTCCTTGCCGCCTGGTCTGGTTCCATAATCGACTACTATGCCAAAGCCAATGTCGAAGTAACCGCGGTTCGCAACAAGTACATCTTCAAGCCGCCCTTGTACCTGCGGCGTTTCCGGCGTTGGACTAACACCTTTCTCATCCTGGGCATCGCGCTCTCGGTTTATGTGGACGTGAGGTGGCCCAACTACATCTCCTTCCTGCCCACCGTCACCTTCCTGACAACATTCTGCCTCTGTCTCGTGTGGGCTGTCCTGGGCTTAATGGTTACCGACGACGACTTCAAGGACAAGCGCATCGCCTATTTCATGCAGGAGATGCGCGTCAGGCGCGCCCGATACTACCAGCGCGCGTCGGCGATCTACATCGGGGGGATCTTTGTAGCCAGCGTGGTCTTTTACTGGCTGGTTCACATCTCAGGATTGTGGTGGTACATCTACAACTCCCGCCTGGTCTATAATTTGGCTACCTTCTGGAAAAACTACTTCGCGTGGACTGAGAAATTCGCGCGGTAGAGTGACTCCGACTTATTCAAACGAGAGGCTGACCCGGACAAGGCAGCCTTTCGCTCTCTTTACCGCTTGAAATATCAATCGCTTAAAAATGAATTCCGGATTCCCGCTTTCGCGAGAATTGTCATGGTGGCTTCCCCGCCACGGAATATGAAAATACCCCCCTTTGTTTTTCCCCCCTGCCAGCAGGGGGGAAAAGTCGGGCGAGACGCCCGACCTACGAGGTCAAGGGGCTATTTTCTGGGAAATGACAACGAATGATCAAATGATATTTCACCAAGTGATAATCAAGTTCTGGATCCGGACTACAGCTTGACTAAGTTCATTTAATTATATATATTAAAAGATTAAGCTTAAGTAAAATCCCGGAGTATTCATCACCCGAATGGTCATCGGATCAAAAAAGCCTTCCCCAGAAGCTGAGCGCCATGAGTACCCGACCCTGCTCATCACCAAATATATGGGTTCCAAGAAAGCCATCCTCGATTTCGTCGCCCCCGAACTCATAAGACTCACCGAGCCGGGCGATATTCTGGTGGACTTGATGGCCGGCACCCATACCATCGGCTATGCCCTGAAAAGCCGCTGCCGCTTGGTTGCCAACGACATCCAGCGCTTCTCCCGCGTCATCGGTGAAACCCTGCTGAACTACAATCCGACAACGCGCTTCAAAGGCGAGTTGTTAGAGACGTTCAAACGCTTCTTTCTTATGAACCTCCGCCACCTGTCGGAGAACTTCAAGCACGGGCTGCTGAAGGAGCGGCGATTTCTGAATGACCCTAAAGTTCATTGGACTGAGTACCGCGACTTCTGCGAGACCTACCCCTATTTCCTCCGCAAAGAGCCGCTGATTGGTTGGCCCGATGAATTTTCGCTGCTGTTTGGGCAGCATCGGGTCAACGCCTATCAGACGCTGAACAAGCTGGAGCCTTACAGCTTGTTCTCGCTGTACTACGCCAACACCTATGTCGGCGCGCAGCAGGCGGCTGAAATCGATTCGCTGCGCTGCGCCATTGACAAGATGTGCGACAGTTGGCTGCCGGAGCAGGAGCAACTCAAAGACGTGGACGCCTACGGACTGCGCTGTATGCTGATATCAGCTCTCATCGCGGTCATCAACAGGCTCAATCCGGGTCCGGGGCACTGGGCAGCGTACCCGCACATCAACAAGAGCAACTGCGCTACCTTGATTGCACTCCGCCGCATGAGCGTGTGGGACACCTTTCTTGAACGGGTGCGCGATTTCGAGAACCGCCTCGCCAAGCACCAATCGCCCTACGGCCCCCACATCGTGATGACCGAGGATTACGTCAACTTCATGGCCGAGGTTCACGAGTACATCCGGCAAGCCAAAGTAGTTTATCTCGACCCGCCCTATTCGCAGGGTCATTACTCGCGGTTCTATCACCTGATCGAAACCCTGACGCGGTATGACTATCCTGAGATCGCCTTCGCAGGACGCTACCGCGCCGACCGCCATCAGTCTCCTTTCGCGCAGAAGGAGAATGTCAGCAAAGCCATCGGCGTGATCTGCGAGATTGTCCGCGAGGGCGGAGCCATTTTGGTTTCGAGTTATTCGCGGGGCGGCGTCCTCAAGGACGACGAGGCTTTTCGCGCTGTACTGGAACAGTACTATCCTTCCGATAAAATCGAACTTAAAAAGCTCACTTCCGTACATTCCAAACTGGGAAAAGCCGATCGAATGAAGACGGAGGAATATCTTTTCACGTGTCGGCCGTGACGAAGACCGACGAGAGCGGCTCAGCCTCTGCACGCTTTCGAATCGAAGCCGTTTTCATTGACGCTCTGGCGTGGATATTTCGCTGGCTGCCGCTGCCTATGTCGCGCTGGCTGGCGGAGATGCTGGGGACGGTTCTGGCTGAGATGGTCGGCTTGCGCCGCCGGGTGGCGCTGAACAATCTGAAACTGGCTTTGCCGAATTTGTCGCCCCAACAGCACGTCGCCGTCTTTCGCGGCTGCTGGCAGCATTTCACCCGCGTGGCAGCGGAAATGGCGCGGATTCCCCGCATCGACCAGCGCTTTGTAAAGCGGTGGATGGTTTTCCGCAACGATGAAGTCTTCCAGAGCGCGCTGCGGGAGGGGAAGGGAGCGCTGTTCGTGTCGGGGCACTTCGGCAACTGGGAATGGCTGGGCGCGGGCATGGCTCAGAGGGGCTATCCGGTAACCTACGTCGTCACCTCCCAGACCAATCCCTTTGCCGAGGAGTGGCTGAATCGGATGCGCGAATCAGCGGGCATTGAAATTATCCCCAAGCGCGACGCCGCGCGAGGTGTGTTGTCGGCGCTGAAGCGCAACCGCCTGGTGGCGATCCTGGCGGATCAGGACGCGGGTGAAGCGGGCGTGTTCGCGCCGTTTTTCGGACGGATGGCTTCGACGCCGCGGGGTCCAGCGGCGTTTCACCTGAAAACCGGCGCGCCGATTATATTCGGCGGGATGGTCTGCCGACCGGACGGACGCTATGAAGTCAGCTTCGAGCGCCTGAAACCGCCTTTGACCAGCGGTGACCGCGAGCGCGACGAGACCACCATCATGGCGGACCTGACCGCGCGGCTGGAGGCGCAGGCACGCAGCCATCCGGAACAGTACAACTGGCTGCACCGCCGCTGGAAAACCCGCCCGGACTGCGAGAAAGAAGCGAACATAAAGAAAGCGGCGCCGAAGGTTTAAGCGTTGAAGGCTTAATTAACTAAAAGAATGACCTTTGAAGAACTGCTGAACGAAACCAGGCCTCGTCTGGACGCCATAGAAGAACAGATGGCGCGGCCGGAAGTCATCGCGGACCAGAATCGCGCGAAGGAACTGGCGCGCGAACACCGTCGTCTGAGCGGCTTGATGGAACTGAACAACCAACTGGTCAAGCTGCGCCGCGACGTCGTGGAGCTGCGCGACGCCGTCCAAGATCCCGAACTGGCTGAACTGGCTCAGGAAGAACTGCCTTTGAAAGAAGAGGAGCTGGCGCGTTTGGAGAGCTGCATCAAGCGCAAGCTGGCGCCCGAAGCCCCCGAAGACGCCCGCAACGCCGTGCTGGAAATCCGCGCGGGCACCGGCGGCGAGGAAGCCGCCCTGTTCGCGGGCGACCTGTACAAGATGTACACCCGCTTCTTCGAGCTGGAAGGCTGGAAACACAAGGTCATCGAAGGGCATTTCTCAGACCTCGGCGGCGTCAAGGAAATAACCGTCGAAGTGCTCGGTGAGGGCGTCTATGGCTTTTTAAAATGGGAATCCGGGGTTCACCGGGTTCAGCGGGTGCCCGCCACCGAAGCCTCCGGCCGGCTGCACACCTCCGCGGCCACCGTGGCGGTCTTGCCGGAAGCCGAGGAGGTTGACGTCGAATTAGACCCCAAGGACCTGAAAATCGACACCTATCGCTCTTCCGGTCCCGGCGGGCAGCACGTGAATAAAACCGACTCAGCCATCCGCGTCACCCACCTGCCGACCGGTCTGGTTGTCATCTGCCAGGATGAGAAATCGCAGCATAAGAACAAGGCTCAGGCCTTGAAGGTGCTGCGGTCGCGGCTGTACAAAATCGCCCTCGAAGAGGAGCAGAACAAACGCGCCGCCGCTCGCCGCAGTCAGGTATCCTCCGGTGACCGCTCCGTCAAGATCCGCACCTACAACTTCCCCCAGAGCCGCATAACGGACCACCGCGTGCCGGTTACCACCTACCGCCTGGAAGAAGTCCTCAACGGGGCGCTGCACTATATCGTCGATCCGGTCATAGAGTTCTTCGCGGCGGAAGCCTTGGCGGACGCGCTGAAGGGAGGGGAGGCGTAACCATTAACGTGGCGCAGGATGTCCTCATCCTGCGCAGATAGGGCATCCACCGCAGGGTGAGGACACCCTGCGGCACAGTTAATTCTGCATTCTGCATTCTGCCTTTAACCACCTATGCGTGAAGTAACCAGAGCCCAAAAAGCGCGGCTGGGGCTGTTCCTGATTGTTTCGAGCAGCGTCCTGTTGGCACTGTTGATAGCCATCACCGGAACGCGCATGTTCGAGAAGCGCGACACCTATCTCGTCCGCTACCGCGACCTCTCCGTGAGTGGTCTGGAGGTGGGCGCGCAGGTGAAGTATCACGGCGTCCGCGTCGGTCGAGTTGAGAAGATCTTCATCGACCCGAAGGAGGTCGAGACGGTGGTGGTGACCTTATCGCTCAACGGCGGCACCCCCGTCAAACAGGACGTGGAAGCCGAAATCACCGCCATGTCTCTGACGGGCTTGAAGATAATCGAACTGACCGGCGGCTCGACGGATGCAGAACTGCTGCCGCCGGGCTCAGAAATCCCCGCGGGGGAATCAGCCCTGCAGTCCATCACCGGCAAAGCTGAAATAGTTTCGGAGAAACTTGAGCTGGTGCTGACCAATCTGGCGAATCTGACCGGCGGCGAGAACCAGCAGCGGCTGCTTAACATGATAGACAACACCACCCTGGTGCTGGGCGATTTTCACGACATGCTGGTAGATAATCGGAAACCGGTATCAAACACCATCCGCAATCTCGAAATCGCTTCCGCGAACATCCGCGAGCTGTCGGAACTGCCGGAATTTCAGCGGATACTGGTGAACCTCGACACCGTCTCCGGCAACCTTAGAGCCTCCGACTTCGCTCAGACCGTCCGCAACCTGAACGCCGCCCTCAAGGACGCCCAATCCACCTTCAATCACATCGACTTAACCGTGCTGAAAGGACGGCATGACCTGCTGATGTCGCTGGAAGTGCTGCGCGAGAGCCTCGATTCCTTCAATGAATTCTCGCGGATGATATCTGAGGATCCATCATTATTGCTGAGGGGCACCAAAGGAAACGAAAATCGTCTATAGGAGGGTCGGTGATGAGGACCATTGCAAGAAAGATACTGATTCTCCGGTTTGCGTGGCGTGGTCTGACCGTGGGGTTGTTGATTGCCGCGCTGCTCATCGGCTGCGGACGGCAGATGCTGGTTACGACTTATTATCTACTCGACTACCGACCGGTGACCACCAATCCCGCATTGCTGCTGAAAAAGCCCATTCCGCACCGCGTGCAGGTGTTGAACTTTAAAATCCCGCGCTCGTTCGACTCTCTGCGCATCATCGCCCGGTTCTCGTCGCACCAAATCAATTACTACCATTACAGTCTGTGGGCGGTCAGACCCCAAATCGCCATCGCCGACCTGCTGGTGCAGCATATCAACGCTTACAATCTGTTTCAGGAATGCGCTCGCGAGTTCCTCAACGACCGCCCCGACTTTGAAATCACCGGTGAAATACAGCAGATCGAGAAATTCGAGAGCGAAGCTTATACCGCCGCGCACCTCAAGATGTCGTTTGAACTTTACGACCGGAGCACCAACGAGCGAGCAGTGGTGCATGAATTCGACCGCGAAGTGCCGCTGCCTAGCGATAATATGACCATCTTCGCTAAAGCC
>CAZCEM010000119.1:0-6888 GCA_964497555.1 uncultured bacterium | reverse complement strand
AATGCTCTCTATTTCCATCCCTACTTTCTCCCTTTCTCCCTTTCTCCCTTTCTCTTTATATATGACCATTTGAACGCAATTTGGTATTAATAATTCTCCTACTTCCACTCCCCCACCTGATTCTCCAGCCGTCCAATGCCGTCGATCTCCACTACTACTTTGTCGCCCGGTCGCAGCGGGCCCACGCCCGGCGGCGTTCCCGTCGCCAGCACGTCGCCTGGCTCCAGCGTTATCATGCGCGTAACCGCCTCAATAAGCTCCGGCGGCTTCCAGTGCATGTCGTCGATGCTGCCGTCCTGTCGGATTTCGCCGTTGACCGTCACCCGAATGCACTGGCCTTCTAAAGGGCCCGCCTCATCGGGCGTGACCAGATAGGGGCCAAACGGAGCAAAGCTGTCCATGGACTTGGCAGCGTACCAGGGCCAGCCCTTGGCGACGAAATCCTTCTGCATGTCGCGGGCGGTAATGTCGTTGATTATGGTGTAGGAGTGGATGTAATCACCAGCGTCCTCGGCTTTCACGCGGCAGGCGCGCTTGCCGATGACTACTCCCAGCTCGCCTTCGTGGTCGATGCGTCCGAACTCTTCAGACACCATGATAGTTTCACCGGGACCAATCGCGCAGTTGCCGGTCTTGCCGAAGCAGACCGGTCGGTCGGGCAGGCCGTGACCACTCTCCTTGGCGTGTTCCTCCCAATTGCGGGCGATGCAGACGAACTTGCCCGGCAGATGAGGCATAACCGGATGATTTTTGCTGACGTCGATGAGTTTCAACAGATTCTTTTTATCTGCCCACGCCAGCAACTCCTCCACCGCTGCTTTGTCCAGCAAGCCTTCCGACACCAGACGCGGGATCCACAGCTTCGAGTCAATAAAAGCAGCGGCGGGAAAAACAGACCCGGCAGCCAGAATTGCGCTGAAATGCGGCTGGCTTCTGAGCTTGGCATTGATTGTCGATGGAAAAATCGACCTTGCCGCCAGAACCGAGGAGTAGTCGAAGAAACCCATGCCACTATCCACGCCTAACAGCGAATGGTTGTTAATGGTAAAACGCGCGAATCTCATGCGTCACCTCGTTAAGGTTTAGGATGTTGACTTTGACAGCGCCCGCAGGCGGATGATTTCATATCCGATGAAGAATCCCGTAACCAGACTCGATCCGCCGTCGGCTACGGGAAACGCCCATAGCACGCCCTCCAGCCCGAACAGCAGCGGCATAATCAACATCGCTGGTATCAGCAGCAAGGCCTGTCGCGAAAGACTGAGCAGGGCGGCTTTCCAAGCCTTGCCGATGGCTTGGAAGTAGTTGGAGCTGACAATTTGGAAACCCACCGCCGGCAGGCACAGACTGGCGGTATGGATGGCGTGAATGCCTAATTTTATGAACGCCTGGTCGTCAGCGTTGAACAGCTTGACGAAGAAGGACGCAAACAGCATCAAGGCGCTGAAGCCCAAAGTGGAAACCGCAACTGCTGCCAGAATCGCCAGCCGCAGCGAACGCAAGGCTCGGTCATACCTTCGGGCGCCGGTGTTGTAGCCGATGATAGGTTGATTGCCTTGTGCGATGCCGATGACTGGCATTATGATCATCATGTTGAGGCTGAACAACACGCCGATGACCGACACCCCGACATCGCCGCTGTAGATGCGCATCTGGTGGTTTAGGATGGTGTTCACCAAGCTGGCGGCAAGCTGCATTCCGAAAGGCGCGAAACCGATGCTGAAGATTGAGAGGATTATCTTCATCTCCAGCCGTAGATTGGGGAGGCGAATTTTCAGCAGGCTGTGTCCGCCGAGGTAGTATATCGACAGCCAGGTTAAAGAGACACAGTAGGAAATGACGGTGGCTGTCGCCGCGCCCGGCACCCCCCAGCCAAAGACAAAGATGAACAGCGGGTCGAGCAGCATGTTGGTGACGCCGCCTATCAACATGGTGAGCATGGCGATGCGAGGCTGTCCTTCTGCCCGCACGCAGGCGTTCAGCACGAAGGACAGCCCGTTGACGACAAAGCCCAGCATTATGATGCGAAGGTAGGACTCCGCGAGGGGCCAAGTGATTTCGCTGGCGCCAAACACGAGCACCAGCGGTTTCATAAAGACCAGACCGAAGATGGTGAGAGCTATGAAGATAGAGGCAATCATCACTATAGCATTGCCCAGTACCTTCTCCGCATCGACTTGACGTTTCTGTCCGAGGCGGATGGATATTACCGCGGCGGCCCCCTGCGCCACCAGCAGGTTGAGCGCCAGGGATATGACCATCATGGGAAAAGCGACCGTCAGCCCGGCGATTGCCAGTGAGCCGACGCCTTGTCCGATGAAGATGCGATCGACGACATTGTACAGCGCGTTAACCAACATGCCGACGATTGAGGGAAGTGAAAACCGGAACAGCAGCCTGCCGATGCCCTCTTTGCCGAGGGCTTCAGCGCGGCTGCTGCCGACTTGAGATTTATAATTCATCCGATTGATTGCTGAAGGAGGTGCTTCGGCCGCTGGGTAAATCATTTAATTCAGCAACCAAGCATTATTATATATTACTGGGTGCAAATTCATTTGGTCATTCGCTGTCATTTCCAGAAAACTGCCCCTTTCTCTTTGAGGGCGGACTTCAGTCCGCCCCCCACGTGCATGGAGTCCTGCGCTGCCGATGGAAAGTCGCGGAAGTTTTCATATTCCGTGGTGGGGAAGCCACCATGACAATTCCCGCGAAAGCGGGAATCCAGCCCTAATTCCTTCTGGATTCCAGCTTTCGCTGGAATGATGCGTCTTCGACGCATTTTTCCAAATGTTTAAAAGAAAGTGCACCCCTTAAGATAGAGAACGCCGGTGGATTTGCTGGACTGGCGGCCCTGTTATTAGCAAGCTTCGCGTTGACCTCTATGCCAGCATTTCCGCAATCTCTTCCTCCCGCCACTCGTCGCCGCGCAGAATCCTGACTTTCCTGCAGCCCACCTCCAGCAGCCGCGCGAAAGCCTCCGCAAACATACCCGTCAAAAACTCGGGCTGGTGAGCGTCGGCGCCCACTAATACAGGAAGCCCCATCTGGCAGGCCCGTTTCAGCACCCATTTCTGAGGGTAGAAGTCATCGGCTTTGCCCCGTGCAATGCCGCCGGTGTTGACTTCCAGTATCACGCCGGCCGCCTTGACCGCTTCGAGAGTGGTCTCGACTTCGCGCCGATACCAACTCTCGTCAGTTGAGAACCAGTCGCTGAAGAATCGACCCAAATTCATACGGATGAGGTCGAGGTGCGCCAGAATGGTCGGCGGCTTATCAGCCAGCATCTCCCGCACCAATTGGTAGTAATGCCTCACCGCCGCACGGATGTCGCCGCCGTAAATATCCACCAAGCCCCGCGAGAACTTGGCTGCATCGCTGCCGTCGATCTGCCACTGGTTGCCAATGTCGAATTCCCCCACGTAATGCACCGCGCCAAGGGTATAATCGAGTTGCGCGGCGAAGGGTGGGTTATATCGCAAGCCCGCTTTACCGGGGATGTAGTCGAACTCCATGCCGCAATAGACTTCGAGCCGTCCAGCGAACTCGCCGCGCAGGCGGTGGATGAGGGAGATATACTCTGATACTGACTCCGTTGGAGTTGTCCAGCCGGTCGGAAACGGCAGCGGCGCGTGCTCAGAAAAGCCCAGCGCCGCCAGTCCCCGCGACAGCGCCGCTTCCACAAAGTCGCGCGGCTCGCCGACACCGTCGCTGAAGCGGGTGTGGGTGTGGTAGTTGCTCCAAGTCATGCGAGCTTTTCCTCAGAGGAAAACGACTTCTCACTTTTTGTCAAATGTACTATATGGACAAGGTGAACGGAGTGGACTATCCTGATCATTATTGAATCCTTTCCAGGGCTTTTGCTTCGTCCCAATAGCGGTCCATTTCCTCCAGCGTGGCGTCCCGCGGCGTCCGATGCTCTTCCGCCAGCCGGGATTCGATGTGCCGGAAGCGGCGGACGAACTTGTCAGTCGCGACGGTCAGGGAGACTTCCGGGCACTGCTGGACGTACCGAGCTGCGTTCACCACCGCGAACAGCAAGTCACCCAGCTCCTCGCTGGCGCGTTCCCGATCCCCAGACTGCACTGCTTCGCGGAATTCGGCCAGCTCCTCGTCGATCTTTGCCAGCGCGCCGTCAGCTTGGGGCCACTCGAAACCCACCTGCCCGACTTTCTCTTGCACCTTCCGTGCCCGCAGCAGCGCGGGCATGGCGCGGGGCACTTCGTCGAGGGCGAACTCTTTCCAACCTTCCTTCTGTTTGGCGGCGATCCAACTGGAAAGGGCAGCGTCCTGATCCTTCGCTTGCACCTCGCCGAAGACGTGGGGATGCCGCCGCAGCAGCTTGTCGGTCAATTCCTCAGCCACATCGCCGAGGTGGAACGCGCCGCGCTCCGCGGCTATCTCGGCATGGAAGACTACCTGCATGAACAGATCGCCTAACTCCTCGCGCATCTCGGCGTCGTCGCCCAGACGCACGGTTTCGATGAACTCGTAGGCTTCTTCCAGCAGGTTTTTCAACAGGGTCTTGTGATCCTGAGCGCGATCCCAGGGGCAGCCGTTTTCGGCCCGCAGCCGGGTCATGATGCGAACCACCCAGCCCAGCCGTTCCAGCATTCCTTCGGGCAGGGGCGTTTCGGCTTCGATTTTATGAGTAAGGTCGGTGAATTCGGGGGACAGCAAAGTGAATCCTCAAGTGTTACTGTACGCAATAAAGCTTAAATAAACCAAAAAAGCGAGGGCGAAACCAGTTTCACCCCCGCTAATTCACAGCGGATTAAACGGATTCAGCGGAACAGAGCTGCTCTCATCCATTCAATTCGTTAAACCTGCTGTTTATCTCACCAGCGCCACCTTCCGCCATATCACCTGGTCCTCAGCCTTCAGCCGCAGCATATACACTCCCGCCGCCAAGCCTGCGCCGTCCAGCGTGACGCTGTGCTTGCCGGGGCAGTCCATCCCGTCCATCCCTGTCCATACCGCCCGCCCCGACAGATCGAACAACTCCAGCTTGACCCAGCCGGCCGCGGGGAGGCTGAAATCGAGACGCATCGAGCTGTTGAAGGGGTTGGGATAAGCCGCCGACAGGCTCACCAGTTGCGGGAGTGGGGCGTTATCGGCGGGAGGAGCGGCGAGGACGCCGTTGCCGGAAAGGGAGATGGTGGCGGAATCCACCAGAGACGCAGAGATATGCTCCAGTATCTCGTTGCGGGAGGTGATGGTGAAGCGGGCGTCCTTAAGTCCGACTTCGTTCGGGATGAACTCAACAATGAAAGTCTGTTCTCGTCCTGGAGCAAGAATTACATCCATGTTATCGTCAAAGCCGTAGCCAAAACCAAGGAAATGACGAGTAGGAACGTCGTAAATCACCGCATGACCCGCGCCTTCCTTTAATCGAGACGTTGAAATGGCTTCTATCTGGCGTATGGGATTTACACCTATGATGGATAATGTCCATTCATGGTCAAAACCTTGATTAACATCCAAGTAATCTTCTTGTTGAAGTTCCTCAATAGAACTTGGATCCCGACCAAAATCTTCGTGAAAATGTTGTGAAGCCACGAATACCGTCATCAACACCGCCTGAATGCTATCGACGATATCCTTGTGAATGGAAAAACTGCTAAGACTGCTATCGTTGTCCGCTGAGTTGAAAGAATAGAACGCCATCATGTTGCTAGGATTGGCGAGGGTGAACTCGATTCGTCCTCTATCGATGAGACTCACAAAACCAAAGGAAAGTCGATGAGTGGACACTGAAAGCATTTCGGGTTTGACTCCGATCCCGTGGAGCGGAACTGCCTGTTCATTCTGACCTTGATTCCACCGGATATGTAAATCGCTTTGGACTTCAGAGAGTGCATTCGGTTGGAAGTTGACCATTACTGTAATGCCTTCGTCAGGTCCAAGTGAGGCGCTGTCAACTTCACCGTAACCGTAAAAAGTTCCCATCGTGTTGTCAAACGTGACTGTATGACCGGCGCCATCAGGCATTCGGTCTGTAGAAGTCGCTTCAATTCCACTTTCCAGGTTGAAATGCAATTCTCTGAAAGTCCATTCCTCGGATATTGTGGGGTTAAACTCGTAATAACCGAGGTTGGTCAACTCATGAATATCGGTAGGTCTTTCCAGAAAATCCTGATGGTAATTGCACATTGCGCGGTACAATTCAACAAGTACTTGGCGAATGGTGGCTCCACAGGGCTTCAACAGCAGAAATTGGGTTCGGTTGTCCTCCGATGTGACGTTAAAAGTCAGACTGATATGGGCTTGCGATTGATTAACGATATCAATCGATCGGTAGGTCTCGGCTCCACCCGCATAACTGATCGCCACAGAGCCGAAATCGAGCGACTGGGGTTCGACGAGCAGGTCCTGCGCGAAGGCGGAAAGGCAGGTGAAAGCGACGATCAGCAGCGCCGTCAGCAGCGACGGCGCAAATCTCTTGCGTAAAAACCAGAACATGGAAGCCTCCGATGGAAATGAGTTCTTAACAAAAACAACAGCAGATTCAAACGATTTAGCAGATGGAACGCGCCTATGGCGCGTCTTTGCGAGCCTGCCGCAGGCAGGCGTTGCAAACTCAATGAGATTGCTTCATCAGCCTGCGGCTGATTCGCAAAGACGAGTTACCAGCGGGCTCGTGAAAATCCTTAAGAGCCGAACTTGTCTCAAACATGGTCTTAAAGGTAATATAGGGAAACCGAGGCGGTATTGCAAGCCTACTTTCCCATCAACTCCAGTAACTGAAACGCATGACGGATAGGATGCATGACCGCGTGCTCCAGCATCGCGTCGATGCAGTAATCGACCTTCCAGCGGGATTGAAAGACCTCGTAGAAGCGCTCCTCCGGCACTTCCGCCAGCGGCATCCGCCACCTCTCCAGCAGAATC